>JAGHTD010000159.1 GCA_018065475.1 Candidatus Colimorpha enterica | reverse complement strand
ATGTAGTTCTCTTCCCCGTCGAGGCCGAGAAGGCGGTGCTTTGCTCCCGCCGCGATGATGATCGCACGACACTCATATTCCGAATAGTCGGTTTTGACGGTCTTCGTTTCGCCGTTTTCGATGATCTCAAGCGCCTCTTCGACTGCGAACTCCGCACCCTGATAGGATGCCTGCTCAAAAAGACGGTCGGCAAAATCCATGCCGCTCATCTCGTTGAAGCCGGGGATGTTCTCGATCTTCGGAGAATAAACGGTCTGTCCTCCGAAGGTGTTTTTTTCGATGACCATAACGGTCTTGTTCTGTCTTCTGCCGTAGATAGCCGCGGTAAGTCCCGCGGGGCCTCCGCCGATGATAACAATATCGTAAATCATTTCTGTCTCCTGTATGAAAGAGGGGCTGTAATACTGTTACAGCCCCTCTTTCGCTATTATTTTACATAAGAGTCGATGAAGCTGCGGATGCCGGCGATCTCAACGTATTTCATGTTGCTGTCGCCGTTGACCACTACAAGAGTGGGCGCCTGCTTCAGACCGAGCTTCTTTGCCTCGGCCTCGTTGTCCTCAACATACATCTTCTCGAAGGGGATGCCCGCCTTTTCGAGCATCGACATTGCTACCTTGCATTTGGGGCAGGTCTTCGTTGCGAAGAGGAGGAGCTTGTCCTCGTAGCATCCGTCGTCGCACTTGGGAGCTTCCTCGGCGGGAGCGTCGGTGCCGGGACGTCCGTGACGGAGAACAGACTTTTCAAGGACGTACTCGCGTCTGTCCTTGTATTCCTGTGCCTTGCCGTCGCTGAAGTTCTGGACGGGTCTGTAATAGCCGGTGATACGGCTGTAAACCTCGGTCGCGTCTCCGCACTCGGGGCAGGTGAAGTGCTCACCGGTGATGTAGCCGTGCTTTTTGCATACCGAGTAGGTAGGAGAAAGCGTATAGTAAGGCAGACGGTAGTTCTCCGCGATCTTTCTGACGATAGCCGCTGCTTCCTGCCATCCGTTGAGCTTTTCGCCGAGGAAGGCGTGGAAGACGGTACCCGACGTGTAGAGCGTCTGGAGCTCGTCCTGGATATCGAGGGCGGTGAAGATGTCCTCGGTGAATCCGACGGGAAGATGAGAGCTGTTAGTATAGTAAGGCGTACCGCAGTCGCCGGCGGCAGTCTTGATGTCGGGGAATCTCTTTACGTCGTGCTTTGCAAGTCTGTATGCCGTGGACTCTGCGGGAGTTGCCTCGAGGTTATAGAGGTCGCCGTAAAGCTCCTGATAATCGGAGAGGCGCTCTCTCATGTGGTTGAGCGTTCTCTTGGTGAACTCCTGCGCGTTCTCATGAGTAAGATCTTCGCCTACCCACTTTGCGTTGAGGCACGCCTCGTTCATACCTACGAGACCGATCGTCGAGAAGTGGTTTGCAAATGTGCCGAGGTAACGCTTCGTATAGGGATAGAGACCTTCGTCAAGGAGTTTGGTGATGACTTTACGCTTGATCGAAAGCGATCTTGCGGCGATGTCCATCATCTTGTCAAGACGCTCGGTGAACTCCTCTTCGTCGGCGGAGAGGTATGCGAGACGGGGCATATTGATCGTGACGACACCGATGGAACCGGTGCTTTCGCCGGAACCGAAGAATCCGCCGGACTTCTTTCTGAGCTCGCGGAGGTCAAGACGGAGACGGCAGCACATAGAACGGACGTCAGAGGGCTCCATATCGCTGTTTACGTAGTTGGAGAAGTAAGGCGTACCGTATTTGGAGGTCATCTCGAAGAGAAGTCTGTTGTTTTCGGTGTCTGACCAGTCGAAATCGTTGGTGATGGAATAGGGGGGGATAGGATACTGGAAGCCGCGGCCGTTGGCGTCGCCCTCGATCATAGTCTCGATGAACGCCTTGTTGATCATATCCATTTCGGGCTTGCAGTCCTTATACTTGAAGTCGAGCTCCTTGCCGCCGACGATTGCGTACTGCTCTGCGAGGTCCGCGGGGCAAACCCAGTCGAGGGTGATGTTGGAGAAGGGCGCCTGAGTACCCCATCTCGAAGGCGTGTTGACGCCGAAGATGAAGGACTGAATGCAGTTCTTGACCTCACCGTAGGAGAGGTTATCGACCTTTACGAAAGGAGCGAGGTAGGTATCGAAGGACGAGAACGCCTGTGCGCCTGCCCACTCGTTCTGCATGATACCGAGGAAGTTGACCATCTGGTTGCAGAGGGAGACGAGGTGCTTGGCGGGAGCGGAAGTGATCTTGCCGGGAACGCCGCCGAGACCTTCCTTGATGAGTTGTTTGAGCGACCAGCCCGCGCAGTAACCGGTGAGCATGGAGAGATCGTGGAGGTGGAGGTCGCAGTTCTTGTGTGCGTTTGCGATTTCGTCGTCATAGACCTCGGAAAGCCAGTAGTTTGCGGTGATGGCACCGGAGTTGGAAAGGATAAGTCCGCCGACGGAATAGGTGACGGTCGCGTTTTCCTTGACACGCCAGGCGAGAGAGCCGAGATAGCTGTCTACGATGACCTTGTAGTCGACGATCGTATTCTTCATATTACGGATCTTTTCATGCTGACGGCGGTAGAGGATGTA
>JAGHTD010000009.1 GCA_018065475.1 Candidatus Colimorpha enterica | reverse complement strand
TTCCTGCGCAACCGAGCCGATATCACGCGTATTGATGACGTATGCGATATGGCCCTGACGGATGGCATTCGGTATTTCGTCTGGCTCTTCGCTGATCTTTTTGAGAACGTGGGTCCTTATACCGTTATCTTTAAGGAACTTTGCCGTGCCGGACGTCGCCTCAATGTTGAAGCCGAGAGCGTAGAAACGCTGAATAAGGGGCAGCGTCTCCTCTCTGTCCTTCTTTGAAACGGTAACGAATACTGTACCGTAGTTCTGAACGTGAGTTCCCGCCGCCTGCAGTGCCTTGTAAAGCGCACGGTTGGGCTTGTCGTCGTAGCCGATCGCCTCGCCCGTTGACTTCATTTCGGGAGAAAGGTAAGCGTCGAGACCTTTGATCTTTGCAAACGAGAATACCGGCACCTTGACGTAGAATCTCTTTTTCTCTTCGGGATAAAGATCGAAAATGCCGAGTTCCTTTAAGCTCTTTCCGAGGATGACCTCGGTGGCTATATCGGCGAGACTGAAACCGGTCGCCTTTGAAAGGAACGGCACGGTTCTCGAAGAACGGGGATTGACCTCGATGATATAGACGTTTTCGTCTGCGTCAACGATGAACTGGATGTTGTAAAGACCTACGATGCCGATACCGAGGCCGAGCTTCTTCGCATACTGAAGGATTATGCCCTTGACCCTATTGGAAATACTGAACGTGGGATAAACGCTTATCGAGTCGCCGGAGTGGATACCCGTACGTTCAACGAGCTCCATAATGCCGGGGACGAAAACGTTTCTGCCGTCGCAGATAGCATCGACCTCGACCTCTTTGCCCTGGATATACTTATCTACAAGAACGGGCTTGTCGGCGTCGATCTCAACTGCGGTTTTTAGATAATGTCTGAGCTGCTCCTCGTTTGCCACGATCTGCATAGCTCTGCCGCCGAGGACGAACGAAGGACGGACGAGAACGGGATAACCGATCTCCTCTGCCGCCTTAACGCCGTCTTCTATCTTTGTGACTGCCTTGCCTTTCGGCTGAGGGATATTGAGGTCGAGAAGTATCTTCTCGTAGCTGTCTCTGTTCTCCGCCTTTTCGATCGCGTCGCAGTCGGTACCGATGATCTTGACGCCTCTTTCCATAAGCGGCTCGGCAAGGTTGATCGCGGTCTGTCCGCCGAGAGAAGCGATAACGCCCTCCGGATTTTCGTAATCGACGATCGCCATTACGTCCTCGGGGGTGAGGGGCTCGAAATACAGCTTGTCTGCCGTAGTATAATCGGTGGAAACCGTTTCGGGGTT
>JAGHTD010000223.1 GCA_018065475.1 Candidatus Colimorpha enterica | reverse complement strand
CACCACTTCGTGGTCCCCCTCCCCTTACACAGGGGAGGCTATATATACTCGCCAGCTCCCGCTTACAAGAGATGAGCAAGCTCATCTCGGGGAGCCTATACGTAGCCGCTTCGCTCGCCTTGCTGCTCCCGTCTTCTCTCACATCATCTTCTGCCTTATCAAAATCGTTTCGACGATTCTGTCGGTGATGATGGCGGCGTCTCTTTTCGGATAAAAATCAAGATATTTTCCGACCTTTGCGGCGAGCTCTTCCCGCCCGAACTTTCTTATATTCAGCACATTGCCGAAAAGCGACCTTGCACCGTTCATCTGCCTCGTGAACGTTGTCCCGAACGGCATGGCGACGGCCTCTTTTATCAGCCCTTTCGGCTCAACGTCGGGCGGGAGGAACCGCATATCCGAAAGCAGTCCCGCCCCGTTGTCAAAAATCGGGCAATAGGAATACCCGCCGTCCTTTTCGATGACGGCGATGTTGTTGAGGTGCCTGTCGTCGTTAAGAAAGAGCGAATCTATCTCAAAAATCAGAGTGAGATACTCCGGAAATCGGTCAAGCCCGGTGATCTCCGCTGTCGTATTCGCGAGATATTCGATCCTCTTTCTGTCGCTCGGCAGACGGAGGAGCTTTTCTTTCAGCGGACAGCCGAGATAAAGCGTCAGCAGGCGGTTGAGCGTCACGATCGACTCGCCTTCTTTCAGAAAGTTGTCGCTCACGCACCCGGTCCTTTCGCGGCCGTGAACGCGGAGGCGCGTCATCCCGTACCTCACGAAGGAAAAAGGCGTGTCTTTTTCCACGTTGCTCTCGTTGAGAAGCTCCGAAATGACCGTTTCGGCAAGACTTTCGTAGCCAAGGCGGTCGAGCTTGTACCATTTGCCCGTCTCTTTGTCGTACCATTTTTCCTGATTTCCCTTGGACGAGGTTTCGGCAATTTTTTCGTCCGATATGAGTTTTACCGTCATCAGAGCTCCTCCGTTTCAAGATAAAAGTTGTCTTCCGCCATTACGCCCTTCGTCTTTCTGACGATCTCGATCGGATCGTATGTGTCAATGCCGAGAACGCCGAGATATTCCCTGAGTCCGTCCCTGCCTTCGGGGATACATCTTTCGGCGAGGAAGTTCTCAAAGTCCGAATAATCGGGGTTTTCGTTGTTGCCGAACGGCGTTTTGAGGCGGTTTCCGGTGAAGTTCCTGTGTTTTACCGTCCTGTCTGTCGTGTCGGCGACGATCTCGGAGCACAGCACTCCGCCGTCATATACTCTGACACGGATGAGCTTGTGGCGGAGTTTCTTTTTCTCCTCTGTGAACCTTTCAACGTCGCAGGGGGGCGTCAGAGTTATGCTCTTTCCGTCAAAGGTAAGCTCGACGTCCTTCCCGTCCGAAAGAAGATCCCGCACCCATTTTGAAGGTATTGCGATCTTGTAGGTTTTTGAACCTTTCCCGGCGGTCCCTCCCGCTTTGCCGATTATCAGCTTCGCCTTTCTCGTTTCCATATCATCACCTCGATAATATTGTACCATATTCGTAACGAATAGTCAAGGTTTTTGAAGAAAGAAACGAGGCATTTTGCCGAAGAATGGACGGTTGAATAAACGGCTGCCCGAACGGTACGGCTTCCGGTAGGGGAGTGCGTTTGTCCAGCTCCCTCCGGGAGGGGGCTCCGCGTAGCGGTGGAGGAGCCCGGCGATCGCATTATTGTTAGATAATCTTCACCGATGAAAGATAAACTTACAATTACATTCCGTTTCTATTTGTTATGATACATAATCGTTAATGCCGCGGGCTCCTTCAGTCAACTGCGTTGACAGCTCCCTCCCGGAGGGAGCTGGACAAGCGAGTGCCTCATTCATAGTTATTGCTTTTGTCATCCCGCTGTCGTGTAAATAATCGTTGATGATCATATTTCGTTCCTCCGTATATAATATAACGGTTTACCGAAATAATGTTAAAGGTGAGGAGATTTTTTGGGAAGGAAAGGAAAAAGAAAAGCCCCCGAGTGGGGGCGGACAAGAATTATTGTTTTGTACGGACAGACTGACCAGTGAGCCATGAAATAACCTCAACATAATTGTTGCGAATTTCATCATCAGATATCAAATAAGGTTGTTCTTCTTCTTTGAGCGGCTCAGAATCATAATAAGTTGCATATCCCCATTGAGTATAGGTTCCATACTGATCAGTATTGACTTTCTGGTCTCCTGCGGTGTATTTAATATATGTATAATCAACTGGAATATTGCCCCTTCCAAGAGGTTCTACAAAATAATACCCAGGATTTTGATTCAGCAAAGTCACTCCATTTTTAGATATCCAATAATACCCTACTTCACCCATCGCACTCGCCGTCATAATATCCCCTGTATCGAAGATATAGATATTCACTTTTGCGGTGTCAAATTGTGACTGCATATCCTGCTCCATAGGGGAAATGGGAACATTTCCGAAAATAATATTATTAGTATAGCATATTATATCACAGAGAAGTGCGTATGTCAATAGGATATTGCAAAGATTTTTCAAAAAATAGGCAGTTTGTCGGAATATCGCGGAATGTCGGCGACCGCGCCGTGGTGCCTATGAGATGATCTCACACGGAGGACGTGCGCCGGGGGAGCATTCGCTTTGATGAGCGGACGCACGAAGCACCTCCCTCGGGAGGGAGGTGGCACGGCTCTGCCGTGACGGAAGGAGCCCGGCGATCGCTTTGTTGTTAGTATGTCTTCAACGATGAAAGATATACTGACAATTACATTTCGTTTCTATATATTATGCTACAAAATCGTTAGTGCCGCGGGCTCCTTTCGTCGCCTACGGCGTATCCGTTTCGTTTTTTCAATCCGATAAAGCGGGGTGTCGAGGGCGCCACCCCCTACGAACGGCAACGTATCGCTATCCGTCAGCCGTTTTCTGAAAACTGAAATCTGAAAGCCGAAAACTCAACTCCCCCCTCCCCTACGGGTTCATCCCTACATCTGACACATTCTCAAACCGAAAAATACCCCTCTGCCTCTTGACATTATTGCGGTAAACCGTTATAATATATACGGAGGGACGAAATATGATCATCAACGATTATTTAAGGGAAAGCGGAATGACGAAATATCAGCTTGCGAAGAAATGCGGATTGCCTTATGGCACACTTAACGACATAATCACAGGCAAGACGGACATTGCAAAATGCACCGGGGAAACGCTTCACAAGGTCGCAAATGCTGTCGGATGCACGGTCGACGAGCTTCTTGCCGAAAGGTTCGGCACCCGTGCTTTCGGTCTGAACAGGATAAAAAAACTGATAGCCCCCATTGCCGAAAAGTACGGGCTGCGGAGCGTTTACGTTTTCGGTTCATACGCCCGGGGCGAAGCAAGCGAGGACAGCGACATTGACATTATGATCGACCGCGAGGGCTCGTCCGTTCACGGCATTTTCGGTATGAACGCACTGTTCAACGAGTTGAAAGAGGTGCTCGGAAAAGAAATTGACCTCGTGACGGTTCAGTCTCTGAATCAGGCAAGCACTCTCGGCAGAAATGCCGATTTTGCGGAAAACGTTATTAAGGAAAGGGTGAAGGTCTATGGCTGAACGGGACAAGAGTGTTTTGATGCACATCGCAGACCACTGTGAGGATATCGGCGGTTTTATTGAGAGATTCGGGAATGACTTTGGCGTTTTCGTAAAGGACAGGGCGTATTTCAATGCCGTTTCGATGTGTATTCTGCAAATCGGTGAGCTGAGCGGTGCGCTCAGTGAGGAATACCGTGCCGCAACTTCGGAAAGAATACCGTGGCAGAATATCCGCGGAATGAGAAACCTCGTGGCGCACGCTTACGGCTCACTCGATGAGGAGCTTGTGTGGGAAACCGCAACCGACGACATCCCCGCTTTGCTCGGCTTTTGCAGGGAAGAAATCGAAAAAATGATTTGAAAAATGCGGGGAGTGTTTGCCGTATTGTTTTTTGGTTGTTCTGTTTGATATAATCAATAATCGTCAGCTTTGCGTGGGACGGTTTTTGCTTGAATTATAATTGGCCGTCCGGAGGAAGGTTGACAGCAAATCAGCCTCCACTTGCAAGAGATGCTTCGCATCTCGGGGAGCCTATACGGTAGCCGTTTCGTTTTTGCAAATCCGATAAAGCGGGGTGTCGGCGGAGCGTAGCGTAACATGCGCCTACCCCCTACCGACAGCCGGATAATTATTGCAGATTTTAATGAGCGGGAGCACCAATAATATAGCCTCCCCTGTGTAAGGGGAGGGGGACCGCGGAGCGGTGGAAGGGTTGTTTCTGCGAGATGTTACATTTGCCAAAGACAACCCTTCCGTCATCCTTCGGATGCCACCTCCCCTTACACAGGGGAGGCTGGACGGCGCAGACGTTTTCTGAAAATCGAATACTTTTTGAAATAACCTTCCGAAAATCAGTGCATTATTTCAGAAACCCATTGACTTTCTGAAATAAGTATGGTAAAATAAATGCGTTATTTCAAAAAGGAGTAAAATATATGAATCGTTCGGGCACTTTTGTCAACAACCTATACGGCGAAATGGCGTACTTGTCATTCAAGCCGAGCCCTTTGCCGCCGGTCGGAGGGATAGAAATATCCGAAAGAATGGTGAAACTCGTTTCGGACGCAAATGCCAAGCTCGCCGAGCTCAACACGATCGGAAACCTCATCCCCGACGCCGACCTTTTCGTCTCAATGTACGTGAGGAAGGAAGCGCTCATTTCGTCACAGATAGAGGGCACGCAATGCACCCTTGACGATATTCTTGACCCCCGCAGCGATACGTCGGCAAATCTTGACGTTTCGGACGTGATCAACTATGTGAGTGCCGTTTCGTTCGCTCTCAAAAGACTTGACGAGCTTCCGTTATGCCTGCGGCTCATCAGAGAGACGCACGCCGTGCTCATGAACAATGTGAGAGGCGAGGAAAAGAACCCCGGCGAGTTCCGCAGATCGCAGAACTGGATCGGAGCGGCGGGGTGTTCGGTCAAAGACGCAAGGTATATCCCGCCAAACGTCGCTGATATGAACGAGTGCCTCTCGCAGCTTGAAAAATATATAAACGAATCAGACGAATACGACGCGCTGATCCGCGCCTCGCTTATTCATTATCAGTTTGAGACCATACATCCGTTCCTTGACGGTAACGGCAGGATCGGAAGACTGCTTATCCTGCTTTATCTGATCGCGCAGAAGAAGCTCGACAAGCCGATACTCTACATATCCTATTTTCTGAAAAAGAATCAGATCGAATACTATGACAGAATATCCGAGGTGAGGAGGTCGGGGGACTACGAGCAATGGATAATGTTCTTTCTTGAAGCGGTAAAGGCGGCTTGTGAGGACTCGATCGACACGATTTACAGGCTGTCGGAGCTCCATAAAAGGAATATGGCGATCATTCCGCACACGTCGCGCAACGTCGATACATCGCTCCGGTTGTTTGAATATATGGAACAGCACCCTATTCTCGACGTTGGGAAAACCGCAAAGGCGCTGGGGATCAGTTATAATACCGTTTCGTCATTGATCGCAAAATACGAGGGACTCGGTATTTTGAGAAAAACCGTCAACAGAAACCGAAACCGAGTGTACGAGTATGCGGAGTATCTCGATATTTTAAGAAAGGATGAATGAGCTGACGCACTTTCATCCTCCCGCCGCTACGGTGTGGCACATATTATGAAGTTTGCACCGACTGTCAACCTTCCTCCGGGAGGGAGCTGGACGGCGGGAGGAGCAAGCCCCTCCCCTACCGACGGCCGTATCATATTTGCCAAACCGATCATGCGGACGAACGCAGTTCGTCCATACGACACAGCCGTATAATTATTGCGGATATTATTGAGCGGGACGTCCGGGGGCCGTCCCCTACGAAATAGACGGGTAGAAAACATTTCATTTAGAAGGAAAATGTCGGTGTCTGTCCAGCTCCCTCCGGGAGGGAGCTGTCAACGCAGTTGACTGAAGGAGCCCGCGGTATGATGAAGTTAGTATTGGAATGAATAGAAACGATACTAAACCGTTAGCTATTCTTCCATCGGTGAAGATTATCTAACAATAAAGCGATCGCCGGGCTCCTCCACCGCTCCGCGGAGCCCCCTCCCGGAGGGAGCTGGACAAGCGAGTGTGCTCCTAACAGTTTGTGCCTCACAGTACAAAGCTGGCGAGCACAGCTCGCCCCTACGGACAACAGCCCGACACGGGAGCAAGATTTATGTATTATTTTATCGGCATATCTTTGAGTGCATTCTGCTGATCCCGCCGTCCGTAAACGACCGCTGTCACCCATACCGTTTCCGTTTCTTCTTCCGGCAGATAATATACTATAAAGTTTTCCACCGGCATTTTTCGTATGCCGTAGCTTTTCCACGGTTCATTCTCTACAAGAGGATATCGAAGCGGAAGGGTGTCCAACCCCGATATTTCCTTCTGCAAACGGTTTGACCATGCCAAAGCAACATCCGGCACAAGCAACTGTTTTGATATATATCCGATCGTTTCCTTGAGCTGACCGATTGCGTGAGGTGTCAATTTCACTTTATATGACATTATTATATTTCCTTGCGAACCTGCTCGAACGCTTCGTCAACGGGAACACCCGCACCGGCTTTTGCTTCGGCATATCCTTTTTGCATCATTGCGTCAAACTCCGCCTTGTTCATGGTATCAAGTGTCGGAATGCGCGGCACACTGATGGAATACGGAATGCCGCCAGTCATAATGATCTGACGGTATAAGGTGTCAATAAGCACCGATACGGGAATCCCGATCTGCTCAAGAACCGCCTCTGCGCGCTCTTTTATTTCCGGTTGTACTCTTGCCGTAACATTCGCTGTTTTCGTAGCCATAATAGAAACCTCCAAAATACTTTGTATTATTAGTATAGCATAATGTATCGCAAATTGCAATACAAAACACGGATTTTTCAAAAATATTTTCATTGGCACGCCGACCGTCAACCTCCTTTGGGAGGGGCACTTATTTTGAAGCAGGCACCGACTGTTTACCTTCCTCCGGGAGGAAGGTGGCACGGCTCTGCCGTGACGGAAGGAGCCCGGCGATCGCTTTATTTGACGGAAATCTTCTCCGAGGGAAGAATAACTAACAATTTAGTATCGTTTCTATTCATTCCGATACTAACTTCATCATACCGCGGGCTCCTTCAGTCTCGCATTCGCTCGACAGCTCCCTCCCGGAGGGAGCTAGACATGCGCGGGCTCCGGCGTCGAGCGGAGCGGCTACGTATAGCCTCCCCCGAGATGAGCTTGCTCATCTCTTGTAAGCGGAAGTTGGCGAGTATATATAGGCTCCCCTGTGCAAGGGGAGCTGGCGAGCGTAGCGAGACTGAGAGGTTGTCCCGGGGCAAATGTATCTTTTTACAAATGTAAGAACACGCAGGAACAACCCTTCCACCGCTTTGCGGTTTCTCGCCTGCGGGCTCGGTCACTTCGCGGCTCTGACAGCCCACCGGGCTGTCATTCAGTACCGCTCAGTCGCTGCGCGACCCTCCCCTTACAAGAGATGCTTCGCATCTCGGGGAGGCTGGACGGCGGGAGGACCAAGGCCCTCCCCTACCGGCAGCCGTATCATATTTGTCAGACCGATCAAGCGTGCGAACACAGTTCGCCCATACGGCGGGAGCAAGACCCCCACCAACACACACAAAAAAGGACGCATTGCGTCCTTTTTTGATATACTTTTGTCTTTTTCTGCTTTTTTCACGCCTTTTTCTCTCTGAAACGGACTATTCCGACGACCGAGGAGACGATCGCGAACGCCTCGTTGAGGATCGCCGCGTAGTTCATAACGAGTACGTTATAGACGATGACGAGGGAGGACGTAAGGAGAATGCTGTAACGGAGCTTCTGATTGTCGTCAAGCGACATAAAGAAGGTGTTGAGGGCGAGGGCGACCATAATGAGCAGGGAAGCGGGGCCGTCCCACGACATAAGCGCGCCCCCGACCATAAGAACGATTATGATCGGAAGGACTGCGGGGGAGGAAAGCGGCTTTTTGCCGAATATTTCCTTATCCTTATAGATGAAGCACAGGTTTCTCACCAGGCAGAGGCAGTTGAGGATCATCCCCGACCACGCGCCGAGGAGTAGGTAGCTGACCGTCATTGCCGCCGTTGCGCAGAAGTTGACGACGAGAAGCATTTTCGGCGACTTCATCTGATACGAAATTATCGTAAGGATCAGCGAGATGATACTGCACGCCTGCGCGGCGATGTAAAACGCATTCATTTTATCGCCTTATTCCTGCGGGATCACGGGGTCAAAGACCGGGGCGAGAACGTTATGGACGGGGCAGACACGGTTGTAAGGCACCTTGTCGGCGTCGGAGTAGCCCGTGTAGGTCCCCGCCTTCAGCATATTCTTGTAGAAGGGATCGCGGTCGGTAAGTCCCTCGTAGGAGTAGCCCGCCGGGAGCACCTGCATCGTGTACTGTGCGTCGGTGACCTTGACGTTGACGGGGAACTGACGGAGGATGTTGAGCAGGCCGACCTGCTTGATCTTAGCGTCCGTCTGAGCACAGCCGGGGACGGCTACGCCCTTGTTGGCGGTGTCGTAATCGACGAGAACGTGGACGTCGCAGTATTCGGTCGGCTCGGTTCCCGAGACGAAGTAGCCGGTTTCCTCACGGTGTCCGCGGGGATCGGCACGGCAGGAGTCGGTGCAGAGCTTGCCGGAGTCCTTGCAGTATTTGACGGCGACGATACCTGCGGCGAGGGAGAAGGTCTTGAGCTCCTCGACTCCCGCCTTTGCGCGGTCAACGAACTTCTGCGTTATCGCCGTCATGATCGAATCCCACGCTTTGAGGGTGGTCTTCGAGGTGGAGAACTTGTTGAGCGCACGGGGCATTGAGTAGCCGAACCATACTCCCGCAACGTAGTAGGGAGTGTAGCCGATGAACCACCAGTCCTGCGCCTTCTCGGTCGTGCCCGTCTTGCCCGCGCAGTTGACGGCGTTGCCGTCCTTTAATTTGTCGAGCTTGATCTTGGCTCCGGTACCGGTCGCGACGACCGCCTGGAGCATTTTCGTCATGAGCGAGGCGTTCTGAGCCGAAAGGACGATGTTGCTCTTCTGCTCGTTTTCGATGAGGATGTTCCCGTCGGAATCGAGGATACGGAGGGCGATCCTTTCTACATTATATATACCGCCGATTGTGAAGATCTGATATGCGGCGGTCAGCTCCATCAGCGTTACACCGTAGGTGAGCTGTCCCATCGCGAGCGGAGCCATCGCCATGTCGGTAAAGACGGCGCCCGACGACGTGACACGGCTGTCAACGAGGGAGGAAAT
>JAGHTD010000268.1 GCA_018065475.1 Candidatus Colimorpha enterica | reverse complement strand
ATCGGTCGGGCGTTTTCGTCCGACCGAAAGCCGTCAGTATATCGGGAACTGTTCGCAAAGCTCTGCGACCTGCTTTGCGACCGTTTCCTTTTTGCCGTCGTAATCGCGGATGATCTCGGTGATCCAGCCGCCGATGAGCTTCATCTCATCCTCGCCGAAGCCCCTCGTCGTTACGGCGGGAGTGCCGATACGGAGACCGCTTGTGACAAACGGGCTTGCGGGGTCGTTGGGGATCGTGTTCTTGTTTGCGGTGATGCCTACGCTGTCGAGACGCGCTTCAAGCTCCTTGCCCGTTACGCCCTCGTCGCGGAGGTCAAGGTTCATCAGGTGGTTGTCGGTGCCGCCCGAAACGAGCTTAACGCCGTTTCCGGTGAGGACGGAAGCGAGAACAGATGCGTTGCTGACGATCTTTGCGGCGTATGCCTTGAAGTCGTCGGTCATCGCCTCGCCGAGAGCGACTGCCTTTCCCGCAATGATGTGCATGAGCGGGCCGCCCTGCGTACCGGGGAATATCGCCTTGTCTATCGCCTTTGCGTACTCTTCACGGCAGAGGATCATACCGCCTCTCGGACCGCGGAGCGTCTTGTGCGTCGTGGTGGTGACGACGTCGGCGTAGGGAACGGGAGAGGGATGGACTCCCGCGGCGACGAGACCGGCTATGTGAGCCATATCGACCATGAGATATGCGCCGACCTCGTCGGCGATCTCACGGCAGCGCTTGAAATCGATTATTCTCGGATATGCCGACGCGCCCGCGATGATGAGCTTCGGTCTGCTTTTCAGGGCTATGCTCCTCATCTCGTCGTAATCAATATATCCCGTTTCGGGATCGACGCCGTAGGGAACTACGTTGAAGTATTTTCCGGAGATATTGACCGGAGAGCCGTGCGAAAGGTGACCGCCCTGCTGGAGGTTCATACCCATTACGGTATCGCCCGGGCTGAGCAGTGCGTAGAATACGGCAAGGTTTGCCGACGCTCCGCAGTGGGGCTGCACGTTGGCGTGCTCTGCACCGAAAAGCTCTTTTGCTCTTTCTCTTGCGATCTCCTCGACGATATCGACGCACTGGCACCCGCCGTAGTAACGCTTGCCGGGATAGCCCTCAGCGTATTTGTTGGTCAGGATACTGCCCATAGCGAGCAGAACGGCTTTTGAAACGATATTTTCGGAGCCGATGAGCTCAATGCCGTTTCTCTGTCTTGAAAGCTCGAGGTCGCAGGCGTTGGCGATCTCGGGATCGAAGAGAGACAGCTCTTCAAACATTTTGTCCATTGGTTATGCGGCCTTTTTGGTGTGAAGAACGACGTCGTGCGCGCCGCCTTCGGTTATGCTTGCCTGTGAAACGAGGGTGAGACGGGCGTTCTTCTGAAGCTCCGGGATCGAGAGCGCGCCGCAGTTGCACATCGTGGAGCGCACCTTGTAGAAGGTCATTCTTACGTTGTCGGAAAGCTTTCCGGCGTATGGAACGTAGGAATCGACGCCTTCCTCAAATGCGAGCTTCTTCTGTCCGCCGAGGTCGTATCTCTGCCAGTTTCTTGCTCTGTTGGAGCCTTCGCCCCAGTATTCCTTCATAAGCGTGCCGCCGAGGTTGACCTTGGGAGCAGGGCTTTCGTCGAAACGTGCGAAATATCTGCCGAGCATTATGAAGTCCGCGCCCATTGCGAGTGCGAGGGTGATGTGGTGGTCGTGGACGATACCGCCGTCGGAGCATACGGGAACGTAGATGCCCGTCTCCTCATAATATTCGTCTCTTGCGCGGCACACGTCGATGAGCGCAGTTGCCTGACCTCTGCCTATGCCCTTTGTCTCACGGGTTATGCAGATGGAGCCGCCGCCGATACCGACCTTGACGAAGTCGGCGCCGTTGTCGGCGAGGAATCTGAAGCCCTCACGGTCAACGACGTTGCCGGCACCGATCTTTACGGTGTTGCCGTACTTCTCTCTAACCCAGAGAAGAGTTCTTCTCTGCCACTCGGAAAAGCCCTCGGAGCTGTCTATGCAGAGAACGTCGGCTCCCGCCTCGACGAGAGCCGGGATCCTTTCGGCGTAGTCACGGGTGTTTACTCCCGCACCCACCATGTAACGCTTCTTGTCGTCAAGAAGCTCGAGAGGATTTTTCTTATGCTGATCGTAGTCCTTGCGGAATACGAAATAAACGAGATTGTTGTCTTTGTCGATGATGGGGAGGGAATTGAGCTTGTGATCCCAGATGATATCGTTGGCGATCTTGAGTGTCGTACCTTCGGGAGCGGTGATGAGCTTCTCAAACGGGGTCATGAATTCGGAGATGACTGTGTCCTCCGTCATTCTCGAAATGCGGTAGTCACGGTCGGTGACGATACCGAGCAGTTTTCCGGTAGCGGTGCCGTCCTCGGTGATAGCTATTGTGGAATGTCCGTTCTGCTCTTTGAGAGCGATGACGTCGGCGAGAGTGTCTGTGGGCTTGAGGTTTGAGTCGGAAACGACGAAACCTGCCTTATGCTTCTTGACTGTGGCGACCATCTTTGCCTCGTTTTCGATGGACTGTGAGCCGTAGATGAAGGAGATACCGCCTTCCTGAGCGAGTGCGATCGCAAGCTTTTCGCCCGAGACCGACTGCATGATGGCGGAAACAAGGGGCGTTTTGAGCTTTATTGCCGACTCCTCTCCTCTTTTGAACCTTACGAGCGGCGTTTCAAGCGAGACGGCGTCGGGAACGCACTTCTCGGATGAATAACCGGGGACGAGAAGATACTCGTTGAAGGTATGCGATACTTCCGAAAAAAAGAATGCCATTATCAATTCCTCCGAATAAAAATATTCATTATATTATACCATAAATTGAAAAATATGTAAAGGAGATAATCCGAAATTATTGAAAAAAGCCCTGAAAAATCAGAGCTTTTCACAGAACTATCTGCTTTACGTCGTCGCCGATCTCGGAATTGAGGAACACCGATGCGTTCTCCGAAAAAGAAGCGACACCGTCGGTGACGAGAAAGGTGTTTTTACCGCTTTCGCCGTGCGAAAGATGGGGAAGGATCGAGAGCGCGGCCTCCTTGCCCGAATTGATGAGCGTGACG
>JAGHTD010000312.1 GCA_018065475.1 Candidatus Colimorpha enterica | reverse complement strand
ACTCCTCAACAGAGGCGTCACCGGCGTACAGACCGCCGACGGTGCTCTCGGTCTCCGTCTCAACGCAATGACCGTCGCATATACTTCGGGTACGCTTCTAGCTTCCTCCTGGGACGAAAAGCGCGAAGAGACCTACGGCCTCGCGATCGGCTGTGAAGCGAAGGAGCTTCACGTTGACGCTTGGCTCGCTCCCGCCATCAACCTCCACCGCGATCCCCGCTGCGGAAGAAACTTCGAGTACTTCTCCGAGGATCCGCTTGTAGCCGGAAGAACGGCAGCCAATATCGCAAAGGGCGTTCAGTCACAGCACGTTGCGGTCACCGTCAAGCATTACTGCGTAAACAACACCGAGCACGAGCGACTGAAATCCAACAGCCGCGTCTCCGAGAGAGCGATCAGAGAGCTTTACATAAGAAGCTTCGAGACCGCGATCAAGGAAGGCGACCCCTGGTGCATTATGTCCTCCTACAACCACGCCAACAACGTCAAGGTTGACGAAACGAGAGTCCTCATCACCGACATTCCGCGTAACGAGTGGCATTGGGGCGGCGTGTTCATGACCGACTGGGGAAACGACTCCAAGCACGTGCTTGAACTCAAAGCAGGTCACGACCTGAGAATGTGCTCCGGCGACATAAACGGCGTCAGAAACGCTCTCGACGACGGAACCCTCACGAGAGAGGAAGTCAAGATCTGCGCAAGACGCGTCCTCAACCTCGTAATGAAGACCAACACCTTCCTCGACACACTCTGATACAGTGCGTCAAACGGCAGTCCCGAAAGCAAAGAACTCAAAGGAAAATATTATGGGAAAACTGACATTTATGGGTGCTGGAAGCACCGTATTCGCAAGAAACGTCATCGGCGACTGTATGTGCGTCGATTCTCTGAAAGACTATGAATACTCGCTCTACGATATTGACGGCGAACGCCTCAAAGAAAGCGAAACGATACTCAGAGCTATGGCAAACGCCAAGGGCATCAACTGCAACATCACCACTCATCTCGGCGTCGAGAACAGAAAAGAAGCGCTGAAGGGTGCGGATTTCGTAGTGAACGCGATCCAGGTCGGCGGCTACGATCCCTGCACTATCACCGACTTTGAGATTCCGAAGAAATACGGTCTCAGACAGACGATAGCCGACACGCTCGGCATCGGCGGTATCATGAGGGCGCTCCGTACGATCCCCGTTATGGAGGATTTCGCTCACGACATCGAGGACGTATGCCCAGACGCGTGGTTCCTCAACTACACCAACCCGATGGCAATGCTCTCCGGCTATCTGCAGAGATTCACCGGCGTCAAAACCGTCGGTCTCTGCCACTCCGTCCAGGTCTGCTCAGACAGACT
>JAGHTD010000232.1 GCA_018065475.1 Candidatus Colimorpha enterica | reverse complement strand
GTCTATAAATACCGCGACGAAACATCCTGCACGGTCTTCCCCGACGGGCGTGTCGAGGGACAGCGCAAAGCGGATATATATAAATGAAACAAAAATCGGCTGATACGGAAACGCATCAGCCGATCGTTTTTTGAAATTGCTCCGAAAACGGGATCAGATCATATCAATGATCTTCTTTTCACCGTAAACGTTCTTCCAGTCCGCCTTGAAATCGTCTATCGCATACATCGTGAGCGGGTGGTAGATGAGGGTGTCGAGGATGTCGGGGTTGACCGTCGCGGCGTGACAGCCGACGAGGGAGATCTTATGCACCTGCTCGGCGGTCTTGAAGCTTGCGGCGAGGACCTTCGAGGACAGATCGTAGAGCTTGAAGAGCTCGACGATCTCGTGGACGACGTTTACGCCGTCGGAGATGATGTTGTCGAGGCGGTTGACGTAGGGAGCGACGAAGTCCGCGCCCGCCTTTGCGGCAACGAGTGCCTGCTGCTGGGTGAAGATCGCCGTCTCGGTGATATGGAATCCCTCCTTGTGGAGGCGCATGGTGGCTTTGAGACCTTCGGGTGAGATCGGGATCTTGACGTAGAGATTTTCGCCGATAAGGTCGCGGAGGGCGTGAGCTTCCTTTGCCATTTCGTCGCAGGTGTCGCCCGTGAGCTGGATATGGAACATTCTGTCGGGCCCGATGATATTTTTTATCTCGGTTATGATCCCCTTGAAGTCGCTGTGTTCGCGGGAGATGATCGTCGGATTGGTCGTAACGCCTGCAACGGGATAAAACTCTATGCAGTGTTTGATTTTTTCGATGTTTGCTGTGTCAACAATGTAAAGCATTGATGTATCTCCTCTCATATTTTGTATATATATTTTACCATATTTTCCGGTTTTTTTCAAGGTGTGGGAAAAAGGTTGAAAAAACTTTTTACTCTTATTTCAAACCTTTCGTTCAAAGACTTGATTTTGACGGCAAAAGGTGATATAATTCTGAAAAACAAGGGAGTAATATTATGAAAACAATTCTTTTTCAAGGCGATTCGATAACCGACGTTTGCAGAGACAGAAAAGACCCCGATCTCGGCCGCGGTTATCCGCTTCTCGTTTCCGCCCGCCTCGGAGCGGATCGCCCTACCGAATATTCTTTCGTCAACCGCGGTATCAGCGGGAACCGTATCGTGGACGTTTACGCGCGCATCAAGGCGGATATAATCAATCTGAAGCCCGACGTTATGTCCATTCTCATCGGCGTCAACGACGTGTGGCACGAGGAGTTCTATCAGAACGGCGTCGATAACGCGAAGTTCGGGAAGATATACGGTATGCTCATCGAGGAGATAAAGGCGGCTCTGCCGGATATCAAGATCATCATCCTTTCGCCTTATCTCTGCAAGGGACACGTGACCTTCGACCCCGAAAAGCCGGAGCTTTGGGAGCATTTTTCGCACGAGGTCGCCCTCCGCGCCGAAACGTCAAAGCGTATCGCCCGCCGTTATCACCTGCCTTTCGTTGACCTTCAGAAGGTGTTTGACGACGCCGTCGCCTCGACCGACGGGGACGCTTCGTATTGGACGCCCGACGGTGTCCACCCCACCTTCCGCGGTCACGAGCTGATAGCAAGGGAATGGGTTAAGACGTTCAACAGGATGAAATGAGATAAATGACGAACCCCGCAGGGCTGACGCCTGCGGGGTTTTTGATGTGAAACGGACGCACCGCCCGGCTACCTCCAGAATGGAGGTTGACGAAGCCGACGCTTTTCATCCTATTTGAAGAATATCAAAACCGTTAGCTCGTAGGGGAGCGCCTTGGTGCTCCCGCTTTGTACGGTGAGGCGCAAACTGTCAGGCCAGCACCGACTGTCCAGCTCCCTCCGGGAGGGGGTGGGGCGGCTATTGAATGACAGCCCAGTGGGCTGTCAGATCCGCCGAACCGACCGAGCAGGGGCGACGCCCCGTGGCGAGACCTCCGCGGAGCGGTGGAGGAGCCCGGCGATCGCGCTATTTAACAGAAATCTTCACCGATGGAAGAATAACTAACGATTTAGTACCGTTTCTATTCATTCCGAAACTAACTTCATTATGCCGCGGGCTCCTTCAGTCTCGCCTTCGCTCGACAGCTCCCTCCCGGAGGGAGCTGGACACGTGCGTGCCTCACCGATAAGTTTGTGCCTCGCACAAAAAACGGGACGTCCGGGGGGCCGTCCCCTACGGCACAGCCGTTTCGATCGACAAATCCGACGAAGCGGGAGCACCAAGGCGAGCGTTAGCGAAGCGCGTAGCTGCGCTCCCCTACGGCGTAGCCGTATCAATTATTCAAACCCCTGCTTCACTCCAAAAACCTTTTCTCCACCAGCAATTTCGACCTGAGCGGGGTGGGGCGGAGGCGGAGGGTGCCTTCGGCGGAAAGGAATCTTTCGCCGGTGAAGACGTCCTCGTACTCCCCGTCGGGGAGGTAAAGCACCGCCTCTTTGTCCGTATAGACGCCGCCCGAGGAGCGGTTGACGTAAACGGGCTCGGCGGGTCCGGGCGATATGAGCCTGACCCCCGACATTTCCGCCGCCTTGCGGAGCGGAGCGGAGGAGGTTATCGGCGTCGGGGCGTAGAAAGTGAGCCGTCCGCCGACCTTCTTCCATACCGCCTCCGGCATGGTCTCAACTTCGCCGAACGCTTCGAGGCAGGGTTTCAACCCCTCGCCGTCGGTCTCTTTTACGTCAAGATCGGTCAGTTCGCACACTTTTTCAAGCCCTCCGGTGACGTAACCGGGCGCATAGAACCAAAAAATCGTCTTTCCCGCCGCCTTCGCCCTGCGGACGAAGTCCTCAAATCCCTCGGGGAGGGAGAACATTTCGGGGATTATGATCAGCTTGTAGCGGCTAAGGTCGAGCGACGGGGCGTCGCAAGCGGAATAAACGTCGTAAGGCGCGCCGAGGCGGGAGAGGTGATCTCTGAAATCGCCGAGCAGGCGGTCGTTGAGCCCCGATTTCTTGTTGACGCCGAAAAGCGCCTCACCCGAAACGACGACGAGAACCTCCGCCGCCGTGCTTCCGTCAAGGTCGGAGAGCCGTTTTTCGATCTCTATCATCTGCCTTATCGACTCCATGAGCACCGGATCGTAGAACCACCCCTCGAACATATCGAACCACCAAAGGGCAGTTCCGTTTGCGTGGCAGAGCATGAAGTCCCGCCTCATACTGTCCACGGTCTCCTCGGCGGTTTTGAAGGCGCTCTCTCTGCCGGGGATGTTGTCGAAGCCGTTGGTACTCTTCGGGGTGCAGTGAGTGATGTGGTCGTATTCGAGGTAATAGAGCTTCCCGTGCGAATCGAGGGTGCGCTGTGCGACCATAAACGCCGAAACCGACGACGGATCGCGGTAGGCGTAGGACGACGGGGAGGAGATCATGTCGATATAGGGCGAAGTGAAGACCTTTTCGTAGGAAAGGTGCCCGGTATTCCACAGTCGAGAGCCGTGAAGCTCGAAAAGATAGCCGTAATAAGCGCCGATCAGCTTCTTATAATGTGTCAGTTCCTTTGCTTCGCGTGCGAAGTACAGAAGACTGTCCGCGACGAGTTCGGCGTTGAAGCGTCTGTACTCGGACACTTCTTCGGACACAAATGCGTGTCCGTCAAAAGTGTCCAGCAGTTCGTGTGCGGGTATGGACACTTTATCGTCACCTGTCCATTCTCTGTACGCTTTTTCCTTTATCGGGTGGCTCTGTTCGTCGTCGTGCTGGCTCATCCATTCAGTCGTGAAACCGCACATCAGGAAATAGCCGTAGAATCGGTCGCCGTATTTCTCCTCGACGTGGGAGATCACCGCCTTCATGTAATCGCAGGCGGCTTTTCTGTATTCGGGATCGCCGAGCGTCTGCGAAAGGTGGGTGAAGGTGTATGGCACGCCGTGCTTTTCGCAGTACCACGGGCGGGTGTCAAGCTGCAGCATGAGGGCAAAATAGCCGTCGGGGGCGTTTTTTATGAAGAGATCGATCACTTTATCGACCGGTTTCATATCGTATTTGCCGTCGCCGACCCAGCTGTCGCCGAAAAGCGTGTAGGGCAGGCCGATCACACATTTCATTCCGGTCGAGATGACCGAAAAGAGGCGGACGCCCGCCTTGTAAAAGTCGCTGATGTTTCTGTCGGTGGGTCTGAATGATTTGAAGGAGAGCGGATCGAAAAGCTCGCCGTCTATATCTACCTTCAATACGCCGTTTTTGCGTGTGATTTTGACCTGTTCCATATTGTTCCTTTCAAAAAGTGTCCAATGTGTCCACGATGACCGTTTGGACACTTCGGACACTGTGCGGTGTGGGGGTGCGATGGGGTGAATGGTGGGGAGGCGTTGGATGTACCGCCGTAGGGGAGGGCCTTGGTCCTCCCGTTTCGTCGGGTTGTGGCACTAACTTAAAGCAAGCACCCTGTCCAGCTCCCTCCCGAGGGAGGTTGACAGTGCATCTGTTCCTCAAGGTTAGTGCGAACCCGAAAGGAGCCGGACGCGTTCATACCCCGCCGATAAGTTGTGCCTCTCCATACAACCGGGAGGAGCAAGCCGAGCGTAGCGAAGCTCTGTGAAGATAGCAAGCTTCGTAGCTGACCTCCCCTACCGGAAGCCGGGTTATTTTTGCAGTTTTTATTAAGCGGGACGTCCGGGGGCCGTCCCCTACCGTTTCACGTGCGTCAGCACGCATCACAGCGCTGTAAGCGCGTATCACTTGCCGAAGGCATACATCACGCGCTTGCGGGACGCATCACTGCGACGAAGGCGCTCTGCCTGCGATTCTCTTCCTTATATTATTTAATATACTTCGACAGGGTATCGAAGAGCTTTGTGACCTCGATCGGCTTCTTCAGGTGGTCGTTCATTCCCGCGTTGATGGCGTTCTGTCTGTCTTCCTCGAAGACGTTTGCCGTCATCGCGATTATCACGATCTCGGCGTGATCCTTCATCGGGAGGGCTCTGATCGCTTTCGTCGCCTCGTAACCGTTCATCGTCGGCATCTGAACGTCCATAAGTACGGCGTCGTAGTAGCCGGGATCTGATCTTGCGACCATTCCGACCGCAATATCGCCGTCGTTTGCGGTTTCGACCGTGAATCCCGCGTCCTCGAGGACGTCGCAGGCGATCTCTCTGTTCATCTCGTTATCCTCGACGAGGAGCAGACGTTTTCCGGAGAAGTCGATGACGCCGTCGCTCTTCTCGTCCGAGCCGACGGGTGTCTGATCTTCGGCGTATTTCAGCGGCAGAGCGACCGTCATCGTCGTTCCGACGCCCTTTTCGGACTCTATTTCAATGGTTCCGCCCATAAGATCGACGAGCTTCTTGACTATCGACATACCGAGTCCGGTACCCTGTATCTTGCTGACCGTCGTACTGTTCTCACGCGAGAAATCGTCGAAGATGTGTGTGAGGAACTCCTTCGACATTCCGATACCGTTGTCCTTTACCGTAAAGTAGTAAAGCCCGTGGGTCTCGGATACCTTGCCGGAAACGACGTAGGGTCTTTCCTCTATTATGTACTCAACCTTTCCGCCCTCGGCGGTATATTTTATCGCGTTTCCGACGATGTTGAGAATGACCTGATTTACTCTGTCGCCGTCGGTCAGCACCATTCTGTGGTTTATCCTGCGGACGGTACGGGAGAGGTTGATGTCCTTGACCTTCGCGTTGCCCTGCGCAATGGTGATAAGCTCCTCGGAGCGTTCGAGCACGTCGCAGAGCTGTTCCTGCAAAGTGACCTTTCCGCTCTCGATACGGGACATTTCAAGCACCTGGTTGACGAGCGAGAGCAGGTGCGAGCCCGAAACGTCGATCTTTTCGAGCAGTTCCCCTACCTCCTTCGGGTCGTCAACGTGCTTTTTCGCCATTGCCGTGTATCCGCGGATCGCGTTCATAGGCGTACGGATATCGTGGGACATATTGAAGAGGAAGCTCGTCTTCGCCTTGGACGCTTCCTCGGCGAGCTGGAGCGACTCGTTGATCTTCCTGTTCATCTGGTTGAGCTTGGTGTTGGCTTCGATTATCGACTGACGGTACTCGTTCTCCGCCTTCTTTCTGCGTGCGCACGAAGCAACTATGATGATAATGACGAGGATGAGAACTGCGATCGCGATGAGCATTATCTCTCTGTAATACTCGCGCAGGAAGGTGTTGATCAGCTCCTCGTTCTGAAGCGACTCGACCGAATGGGCGGAGACGATCCTGTCTCTTTCCGAAACGGTGATGAGGGCAAGTCCGCGGTTGAGCGTTTTAAGGATGAGAGCGTTCTCGGAGGTGGCGGCGGCCGATACGTCGCAGGTCTGCGCGAGCGCGCTGACCGTGAATATCTTGCTTCCGAAGATCCTTTCGGTCTCCTCGTTGAGACTGTCCGCCTGCGCTATGACGCAGTCGGCGTCCCCCGCCTGCACCTTTCTCTTGGCGGCGGCGACGGACTCGGTTATCAGGAGCTTTGCGCTCGGGTAGTATTCCTCGACGTAGAGACGTGCGAGCCCGTTGTTGGATACGGCAATGGTTTCGATGTCCGTGTTGTCGGTGACTCCCTTGTGGAGCATCGCCATATTTATCGAGACCATCGTGGACGAAATGAGCACTCCGTCCTGCTCTGCGACGTAGTAGCTGCGGTATTCCGGCACGCAAATGTCGATCTCACCCGCGTAAAGCGCGCGGAGAAGCTCGCTTTCCGAGTCAAAGAGCACCCACTCGACGCTGACTTCCCTCCTCAGCTTGTTGAAGGCGAGGTTGAGAATGTCGTAGTTGACGCCCGCGGGGCTGCCGTTCTTCGTGACGTAGGAGTAGGGTTTGAGGTTTTTGAGGCCGCCCGCTTTAACGACGGGGTGAGCCCTCAGCCAGTCCTCCTCCTCGGAAGAAAGCATTATGTGGAGCGGCGCGTTTCCGAAATATTCGGAGTGGAGCGTCGCAATGTAGGAACGGTTGGTCTCGCTGATCGTGCTCTGCGCGACGTTGAGGTCCTCGATGAGGTCGGGGCGGTTCTTCGAGACGCAGACGAAATAGTCCTGCTCGCCGATCTTGAGGATCGAGACGAGCTCGGTGCTTGCGACGACGCAGGTATCGTAGGAGACGTCGATCTCGCCCTTATGCAGTGCCACCCATTTCATCTCGGTGGTCTCGTAGGGGACGATGACGGCGGAAATGCCGTGCTCTTTCAGATACTCGCGGAGGACGATGACCTGGAAGGTGTCCTTATCGACGCCGATACGCTTGCCGTTCAGGTTGGTGAGGTCGGTGCAGTCGATCTCCTTGCCCGGAAGCGTCGAAAGATAGAACTCCTCAACACCCATCGCGATGTTCGGATAGAGCATTTTCTCGGCTCTCTCGTCGGAGTAGGAAAGATAGGGGAAGACGTCGATCTCACCGTTGAGAAATCTCTCCATAAGCTCCGGGAAGGTGCCGTAAACGTACTCGTAATTCCAGCCGGTGTTGTTTTTGACCTCCTGCATATAGTCGTAGGCGTAGCCGCCCTTCTTTGCGCCGTCCCACGCGCCTCTCATCATATTTTCGGCTTCGTAGTAGGCGATCGTGACCGTTTTCTGCTCGATCACGCCGTCGGAAGCAAAGGCGGAAAACGCCTGACTCAGCATTACTGCGATCATCAGTGCGGATATTATTTTTTTGAGCGACATACGACTGTGTCTCATATTTATTATTGTCCTTTTTGGTTTTTTACGTTTGATTGATGTTGGGGGAGGGCTTCGGGAAACGGATTTCCGTCAAATAAAGCGATCGCCGGGCTCCCGGAGGAAGGTGGACAGGCGGGCGAACGTAGTTCGCACGCTGTTTAGCGAGGCTGGACGATCTGCTTGCTTTGCTTTCTGTTTGAAGATGATCGGAGGACCCTTGCACAGGGGAGGCTTGGTCCCGCCTTTTTGTACGGTGAGGCACAAACTTTATGTCGATGACGCACGTGTCCAGCTCCCTCCGGGAGGGGGCTCCGCGTAGCGGTGGAGGAGCCCGCGGCACTAACAGTTCAGCTTCGTAAAATATAGAAACGAAATGTAATTGTTAGTATTACTTTCATCGGTGAAGAAATACTAACAATAGAGTGCTCGCCGGGCTCCTTCCACCGCAAGCGGTCCCCCTCCCTCCCGGATGGAGGTTGACAAGCGAGTGCCTCGCCGTGAAGTAAGTTTTACACCGTTCAAGCGGGCGAACGCAGTTCGCACGCTGTTTAGCCTCCCCTGTGTAAGGGGAGGGTCGCGCAGCGACTGAGCGGTACTGAATGACAGCCCGGTGGGCTGTCAGAGCCGCGAAGTGACCGAGCCCGCAGGCGAGAAACCACGAAGTGGTGGAAGGGTTGTCTATTGAAAGATGTAACTATTTTCCGAAACAACCTCTCAGTCACCTTACGGTGACAGCTCCCCTTGCACAGGGGAGCCTATACGGTAGCCGTTGCGCTCGCCAGCTCCTGCTTACAAGAGATGATCAAGCTCATCTCGGGGAGCCTATACTTTACCGTTTCTTTTACACTCTAAATGAAGTTATCAATAATCGTCAATCATCGGACGGAAGGACCAAGGCCCTCCCCTACGGGCTAGATTTCGCCTCCCCTGTGTAAGGGGAGGGGGACCACGAAGTGGTGGAAGGGTTGTCTTTGACATCCTTCATCGGTGAAGATTTCCGTCAAATAAAGCAATCGCCGGGCTCCTTCAGTCAACTGCGTTGACAGCTCCCTCCCGGAGGGAGCTGGCCGGCGGCGATCATCTCTCATTCTAAATGAAGTTAGCAATAATCGTCAGCTCCAAAGCGGGAGGACCAAGGCCCTCCCCTACGAGGTAGCCGGATAATTATTGCGGATTTCATTAGGCGGGACGTCCGGGGGCCGTCCCCTACCGTTCCACGTGCCGAAGGCACACATCACAGCGCTGTAAGCGCACATCACATGCGTCAGCACGCATCGTTGCGCCGAAGGCGCACATCACTTCTTCCCGTTTCCCTCTCTGTCAACGCCCATTTTGGTGCAGAGGCCGGAGAGCGATTTTTCGTACTGCTCCTCCGTTATCGCGCCGGTGGAGAGAAAGGTGTCGAGGAGCTTTTTCTGACTGAGGAAAAGTTCCTTTTTTCTCTTGTCGTCTTCCATATCATTCCCACATTCCGGGGCCTTCGAGGGAATACGGGCTTTTCACGCCCGGTTTTCTCCTCATCCATTTTCCGTCGGTGAAATCGGGTATCGGGAGCGGTTTCCCGCCGAGGGCGGCGCTCTCCTCCGCTATCGCGCAGACGGCGGCAAGCACCGCCGAGTCGTAAACGTCGATAGGCGTGTCGGTACCGTTCTTCACCGCCTCGACGAAGGCGCGGAGAACGAGCCAGTCCATCCCGCCGTGGCCGAGGCCCTGTATTTTTTCTTTATCCTTCCACAGCGGGTGGGTGTACTCCCGATAATTCCCGAGGTCGTCCCACTTGTCGTTTTCGCCGTGGCCTTCTACATATATTTTCCCGACGTACTCGCTGTAAATGCCCTTCGTCCCCTGCACTACGTTGCCCCTCGAATAAGGGCGGGGGCTTGCGCAGTTGTAGGTGAGGAGTGCCGTCTCCCCGCCTGCGCAGGTGAGCGTCGTCGTCACGAGGTCGCCGGCTCTGAACTCCCCGTCGAAATCGGGGTGTCTGCTCTTATATCTCTCCGTCATCCCTCTCGCCTTCGTCGCGACCGACGAGACGGTGAGGAAGCGGTTCCCGCGGTTGATCCCGAGCCAGGTCATCACCGGCCCGAGCCCGTGGGTGGGGTAGAGGTCGCAGTTCCTCCTCAGATAGTGGAACGCCCTCTCGTTTTTGAGGTCGTCGGCGAAAAATCTGCAATCGTGCATATAGCCCGCCTCGCAGTGGATAAGCTCGCCGAAAAGCCCTTTTTTGATCATATTGAGGAGCATGAGCTCCTTTTCGCCGTATGAACAGTTTTCGAGCATCATGCAGGGCATCCCGGTCTCCTCCGAAATGCGGACGAGGCGCCACGCCTCATCGACGCTTGCGCCGGGTCCTACCTCGACGCCGACGTATTTCCCCGCCCTCATCGCCTCGTAGGCGAGGGAGATGTGGGAGTTCCACGACGTGAAGATGAAGACGGCGTCGGTGTCGTCCCTCTTTATCGCGTAGTCCGCGTCGGTGGTCGCCTTGACCTGCCGCCCGTATTTTTCAAAGACCTTTCCCGCCGATTCGAGCAGGAGCTTCTGATCGAGGTCGCATATCGCCGTCACCTCGACGTCCTCCATTCCGAGAAGAAGGGAAAGCAGGTACTTTCCCCTGTCGTTCAGCCCTATGACGCCGACTTTAATTTTGTCTTTTGCCATTTCAATCCACGTTCGGCTTGTTGCCGACGAGCTTCGTGAAGTGTTTGCCCTTTGTGCCGAGGATATACGCCGCCGTGCATACAGCGACCGACGGGAGGACTATAATGAGGTAGATGTTCGGTGAGAAGCGGAAGAACGAGGAGATCAGACCGCTGTACATAGCGTTGAGGATCGCCGAAAAGCTCTTGCCTATGCCGAAAATGTTTGCCGCCCAGTCGGGGGAGGCGGGTGCGCGGCCTATGCTGAGCGCAATATCCGCCACCTCCTCGCCGAGCTCGTTGTAGTAAACGTAGCCCGACGCCCCGTAGTAGCCGACGATCGCCATTACACCGAGGACGATGTTGACGAGGTTGGCGGTGACGGAGAGGATGAGCCCCGTCAGCGGGTTGTATTTCAGCCGTCCCGAGCTTATCAGCTGCGAATGTTCGTAGCCGTACTCCCAGGTCATCGTGTAGAGGAGGACGAGGTAGAAGATCACCGCAAAGACGCTTGCGGCGATCGAGAGCTTCTCGTAGTTCCAGGTCGAAAGCCCTACCGCGAGGCCGAAAATCGTCATCGCGATCTGATTGAGAAACATCTTGAAGACGGTGTAGGAGCCGTCCTTGATTATTTTGAACATATCTATTCTCCGATGATTGTCACGCCGTCATCTGCGCTTCTTTTTGAGCGAGATGATGACGGCAGAGGTCGGGATGAGAGCTATAACCGCTCCGAGAAGCACGCCGAGGCCGACGAGAGCAAGCTTGTAGCCGACGCCCTGATCGTCCGTCTTTTCGTTCTTCTGACCGTTACCGATGAAGGGCTTGCCGCTGCCGTTGCCGTTGCCGAGGAAGGAGACCCCGAAGAAGATCTTGCCTTCGGTCAGACGCTCGTTGCCCTCTTTGATGTTGATCTGCTTCCAGCCCTCTTCGCTTCCGTCGTAGAGGACGAAGTCTATCGCGCTGTCACCGCGGAAAGCGCCGTAGCCGATCTCCTGAACACCGACCGAGAATGCGAGGTAGGAGAGACTGCTCATATTGCAGAACGCACCCGCACCTATCTTCTTGATCTGACCGGGGATCCTGATCGACGATACCTTCTCGCAGTTCTGGAAGGCGTAATCGCCTATCGCCTCGACCTTTGCGCCGAAGTCGATGTTGAAGAGATTCAGTCCCATAAAGGCGTTGTCGCCGATATAGGTGACGTCGCCGCCGATCTTGAGGTACTCGACGTTTCTGCCGTACCAGGGAGCTTCGGCGTGACCGAAGTTCTTCATTCTTCCCGCACCGCCGACAAAGAGCGTGTTGCCGCTGATATAGGCGTTGACGGTGTCGTTTTCGCCCTCGCCGATCTTCCAGGGCTTTTCTTCCTCGCCGTCAACGGGATCGGGGAAGTATTTTTCGTATTCGGGATGTGCCTCATAGATCGGGTGCAGGAATACGGAGTTGCCGCTTCCGCCCATGAACGAGACGTACCAAGCCGTGATCCTCTCACAGCCCTCGGGGGATTTCAGCGTCGCGGACGGGCTCATTTCCCCGAAAATGTAGGAGTGGAGATAATCTGCGATGTCGAAGGAGAGCATTCCGTTGCCGCCGAAGACGACGGTGATACCGTTCTCGATCGCCATACCGACCTCAAGCTCGCTTACGCGGATCGTGTTATCCTTGCCCTCGCGGTAGTTGACGAGACGGTAGCTGCCGCCCTCAAGCCCGTAGGGGCAGAGCGAAAGCACGCCGTTATAGTTATCGACGGACATGATCTCCCACGCTTTCAGCGCGGTATCGAAGCCCTCGGGGACACCGGCGGAGAAAACGCCCTTCACGGTCGCCGTATAAAGCGGCTCGGCGTCCTTCCTGTCGGCGTAGTATCTGACGGTCGTCTCCCTTTCGTCGGGGGAGACCTCGATCTTTGCGTCGGCAAAGATCACGGTGTCGGGGGTGAGGATCGTTCCCGCTGCCGTCATCTGTCCTTCGTATTCGACGGGACGGAGCGAGAGAGTGCCTTCATTGTGATTTACCGCCGCGACAGTCCATTTGGTGACTGCGGGCTTGCAGTTTTCGGGTGAAACGAGGACGACCTTCTGTCCGTCCGCCTCGGTCTTTGCTATTCCGCTGTTCTCGGGAGCGAGATAGGTGACCTTTCCCGCCTTTCCGCACTCGGCGAAATCGACGGTCTGACCGGGAGTGAGGGTGTCGCCGATATTGAGCACGCCGTCCGTCCCCTCGGCTCTTATACCCTTTTCAAAGGAGTTGACGATGACGGAAAGGGTGCCGTGCTCGGCGTCCTCCGTCTCTATTTTCCAGTTCTTTACGGTGCCGATGGGGCTGTAAGAGGATGCGGGGACCTCGGTCACGCCCTTCGTATATGCTTTTCCGATGATCTCAAGCCCCTTTTCGGTCTCCATTTTGTAGATGACCGTTCCGGAGTAGTAGGTGTGGGAGAAGTCTATCGTATCGCCCGCGCCGATGATCGTATGCCAGTAGATCTCGTTCTTTTCGCCCTTGGAATTGATGAAGCGAACCGCCGGAGACGAAAGTCTGTGCTCTCTGTCGGGGCCGAGGCCGTGCGAAGGTTCAAACGGCTTAATGCGTGAGCCGGGATCGAGGGGCAAACCCGTAGGATAACCCATTTCTTTCAGCTCCGCATCCGTCGGCTCTTTGCCGTTGAAATAGATGTGCTGACAGCCGGTAAGACCGTCGTTGCCGCCGGCGAAGGTTATCTTCGCCCAGTCTTCCTCGCTTCCGCCGTAAACGACGTAATATAATCCTCTCGCGGCGAGGAAGGCGTTGTTGCCTATCGAAACGAGGGTGGAAGGGAGATGGACCGCCATCAAGTCGTGCGCGGACGCAAAGGCGAGCTGAGAGATCTCAGTCAGACCTTCCTCGATGAATATTTCGTTGAAATAGCCGTTCTCCCCCCACGTGTTGAGCGGGTAGAGATATTCCATTGCGCCGCTGCCGTAAATGTGCAGAGCGTCGTCGAGCAGATACGCCTTGACGCTTCCGCTTCCGTTGCAGTTCCAGGGTGCGTCCTTGTAGCTGTCGCCCCAGTCGAACGCAGCCGATGCCGGCATTATCGCCGCCGCGATGAGAACTGCCGCCAATATTGCGGATATGATGATCTTTTTCATGTCTTTTTTCCTTTCAGACCGTAGATTTTTTATTATATTCAGAATGTGACCTCTCCGGCGGAGGCGCAGAGCACCCAGTCGCCGAAATGTGTGGGCCTGTATTCGTTTCCGCAGTTGAGCCGCGCCCAGTAGCCGAGCTCAAGAGTGAACGGGAGCTTTTCCTCCCTTATCACGTCGGCGGCTTTTCTGTCGCCGCCGAGGTATTTTCCGATTATCCCGCAGAGCGTTCCCGCACGGGCGGACAGTGCGCCGACGCGGACGTCGATACCGAGCCAGCCGAAATCGGTGTTTGTCCCGTGCCACAGCTCGTCCCAGCAGGAACGGAGCTTCTTTATATTTCTGTCAAGCGCCTTTGCCGTCGGATAGAGCGCCTTCACCCTTTCGGTGTCGTCCCGCCTTATCGCTCCCGGCAGGCTTTCCCGCAGGATCGCCTTGTCGCGCAGTATTTCGGCGAGCAGACGGTAGAAGAGCCACAGACGTTTCTGTTCCTCTCCCTTTGCGGTGAGATGATACTTTTTCATATCCTTCGCGAGGGCGGTAAAATGCTCCGCGACCGGAAGCCCTTCGAGATCCTTCTCGAAGTACATGGCGACCGGGTCCTCCCAGAGGAGGAAGAAGGACGAGTTTGCCGGAAGGTCGTCCTCCCGCCTTGCGCCGGGGATCATATTGAACCTTCCGAGGGCGAGGTATGCGTCGGGGTTTGCTCCGAAAAGACTTTCAAACCGCCGTCCGAGCTCCTTTTCGTCGTATCTTCCGGTGTAGTCGATCTCCGCGTAGAGCATAAGCCCGTAGAGGAAGGAAGCTATGTTCGCCTCCGCTCCGCAGTCTCCCCAGCAGGTGTTGAACACCTCTTTCACTCCCGCGTCCCTGCACGCTTTAAGCGCCGGCAGGGTGGTGTCGAGCGTGTGAATACTGTTCGGCGCCGGAGAGCCCCAGCTCCACATCCCTCCCGCAAAGACGGTAGGGTTGCCGAGCTCCAGGTGATTTTCTATTACGCCCTTGTAGAAGTCGTATTTGCCGTGATAGTAGTCCCAATAGACGAGATCGACGCCGGACGGGATGATCTTCTTCACCTCGTCGGGTATCGGGCAGGCGGGATCGTAATCCCCCGTGCCGGACGCCATCGTGAAGTACATATCGCTCCATATCATCGGTCTCAGTCCAAGTTTGTCGGCGATCTCCTTCACCCTTGCGAGGTGCTCCGAGAACACCTCCGGCTGAGGCCTCACGCCGTGTTTCTCAAGATATTTCCCGCGTCCGATATCCCCCGCCTCGTCCATTCCTATATGGATACGCTTTGAACGGTAGGGCTCGGATGCGTCCCTCATAATATTCTCTATGAACTTGTAGGTCTCCTCTTCTCCGCAGAAGAGCGTTCCCGCCGACTGACCGAGATAGCCCATTCCCGTCTGCCATTTGAGTATCTTATGGCAGTGGCCGAGCGTCTGTATGCAGGGGAACATCTCTATCCCGAGCGAATAGGCGCAGTCGTCGAGCTCCTTCAGCTCGCTTTTCGTGAACCTGCCGCGCAGGTAGCCGAAATAGGGGTAGCCCTCCACCTCGTAGGTGTCCTCCGTGTAGAGCATAAGGGAGTTAAGCCCCATAAGAGCCATTTTCTTTAAGAGCTTTTTCACCGTCTCCGGCTTATGGACGGCGCCTCTGCTCTCGTCGAGCATTATGCCGTCCGTCTCAAACGACGCCTTTTCGGTTATGGAGCAGGGCAGTCCCTCTCTCGCGATATGGCAAAGAGCCCTGAACAGCTCGACGTCCTTCGAGACGGTTATCTCCCCTCCGTCTTCGGTGACCGAGACCGAAAGGACATCGCCGTATTTCACCTTTACCCTTATCCCGTCGTCGGAGAAGGAGAAGGGAAGCTCGCTTTCTATCTCCTTTATCCCGTTTTCAAGCCGGGACGGGAGGTTTTCAAGTCTTATCTTCATTTCAGAGTTTGAGCTCGCCCTCAAAGAGATCGTCGTGGATCTCATCGAGCGAGTATATCGTCTTGGGTGCGGGCTTTCTTCTCACCCACTTGCCGTCGGTGAAGTCGGGGACCTCGACGGGCTGACCGCCGAGAGTGACCGAGGTCTCGCTGGGGACGGAGATCGCGAGCAGGACGGCGGAGTCGTAAACGTCGATAGGCGTTTTGGTGCCGTTCCTTACCGCTTCGAGGAAGGCGCGGA
>JAGHTD010000300.1 GCA_018065475.1 Candidatus Colimorpha enterica | reverse complement strand
TCGTAGGCCTCTTCAAAAGCTTCTGTCGACGTCATATCGCCCTTGCCGGAAGCCGCCCTCAGCATTTTGAGGAACTCCTCGTCCTCGTCGCGGGTGTTCTTGTTCACCTCGTTGTTGAGCTTCTTGATCGAATCGACGAGGGACTTTCCGCCTTCGCTGTCGATGACTTCTCTGCCTTCGTCGGCTTTCTTTTCTTCCGAATCAAAGAACTTGTATTCGGTGTCGTCGGCCTTTTCTTCCTCTTCCGGCTCGTCCTCTTCGACCTCGTCGAAGGAGATCTGATCGGCGTCACGGACGGCAACGACCTTCGGTGCGTCCGCCTCGTAGATGTTGTCGGGGATGATGACCTCGGAAGGAACGGTGACGTCCGTGTCTGACTCGTTCTCGTCCTCGTAAGGAGCGTCCTTGCCGGTGATGACGGGATTCATCTTGTCAAGATCGTTCTTGATCCTGCCGACGACGATTTGCGTAAGCTCTTCGGCGCGTTCTGCGCTGACTACCGCACCGTCGGTTTCGGGCGCGATGTTCTCGATCATCTCGATGTGGTTGCGATAGCCCTCGTAAAGAGATGCCTTGAACGCCTTTATCTCGTTCTTTACCGCTTCGAGCTTCTCGTTTTCCTTTTCGACGTTGATCCTGAGCTCGGCGATGAGACGGTCGCAGTTGGTCTTTGCGGAGCGCATGATGACGTCCGCCTGTTCGTTGGCGTCGTCGATGATCGTCTTGCTCGCCTTCTGCGCGTTGATAAGGACGGCTCTTATGCTGTCCTCCTCTGCCTTTATCTCGTCAAGTCTCGCCTCGGTCATACGGAGCTTCTTTTCAAGCTCGTCGTTTTCCTTGTAAAGCTCTGTGTACTTCTCGATGATAAACGCAATATGTTCGTCAACCTCTTCGGTGCTGTAACCTCTGAGTGACTTGGTAAAATCCTTGTTTTTCAGTTCGTGTGGAGCTAACATCTGATATTTCCTTTCAAAAATAACGGTGTCCTTATAAACCGACATACGGCGGCAGTTAATCCGCCGCCGTATGTGGAATATCGATCATAATTCTCAGAAGAGATCCTCGTCGTTTCTCTTTGCTTCCTGAAGCTGCTCGCCTGAAACGTCAACGTTCTGGGGAACGATGATGAAGGTGTTGGTGGCAACTCTCTGAATGTATCCGCCGATCGAGTATGCGACACCGGTGAGGAAGTCGATGAGACGTCTTGCGGACTCTTTGTTCGTTGACTCAAGGTTGAGGACAACGGAACGCTTGTTGAGAAGATGAGAAGCGATCTTCTCAGCCGTCTGGCTGTCGTACTTCTCGGGCTTAACTACCTTAAGCTCAAGAGGATTTGCAGACGAAAAACCTAAGCCGGCACTGCTTGAACGAGTGCTGCCGGCCTGTGCCTTAGTGTTTGTCTGCTGCTGATTTTTTTCTTCGAATTCCTGCTCGTAAACTTCGTCAAAGTCTTCGTTTTCGTCAAGCTCTTCGTCGTCTTCGTCACCGTTGATGAAGCTCTTGAAGCTGTCCATAATTCCCATGGGTTTTCCCTCCGTAATATATATACATTAAAAATAATAGATTTCAGTGCAAAAAGGTACAAATCAATTCTACACATTAACATTATATCATAAAAAAACAGTTTATGCAACCGATTTTATGAAATTAAATGAACTTTTTTTATTTATTTTTTGAAAAACTGGTAATAACCGCATTTGATCATGCCGTTATACAGTTTTCTGACCTTGTCGGCACGCCTGCCGTACACCTTTTCAAAATACTCGTCGCTCGTCAGAACGTAGATCTGCCATCTGTCGAGGGTGGCAAAATGTCTGCCCATCGCACGGTAAAGCTGTTCCGCTTCTTTCAGCGTGACGAGACGTTCGCCGTATGGAGGATTGCATACAACCGTGCCGCGCCTTCCCTCGGTCTCTATCGTGAGGGCGTCCTTGACGTAGCACTCGATATATGCGCTCATCCCCGCCCTCTTTATGTTCGCCTTAGCCGTAGCTACGGCTTCGGGTGAAATGTCTGTCGCTCTTGCCTTGAACTCCGTCTCTCTTATTGCTCCGACGGCTTCGTCTCTCGCGCTTTCCCATTCTTCTTTCGGGAACCAGCCGTATTCCTCTGCGGCAAAGGTGCGGTTGAGTCCGGGAGCGGTGTTGGTCATAAGAAGCGCCGCCTCGATCGCTATCGTCCCCGAACCGCACATCGGATCCCAGAACAGAACGTCCTCTCTCGGACGCGCGATCTTCGCCATAGCGGCTGCAAGCGTCTCCCTCAGCGGAGCGGCGGTCGCCTCCGTCCTGTAACCTCGCTTATGGAGCGGTTCGCCCGTCGTGTCGATCATAAGCGACGCCTTGTCCTTGAAGATGAAGAACTCTATCTGTTTCTTCACTCCGTTTTCGGGAAGAACGTCCCTTCCGTAAACGTCGCCGAGTCGTCTTGCCGAAGCCTTCTTTATGATCTTCTGACAGTCGGGGAGCGAGATCAGCTTGCTTTTTATCGAGTGTCCCTTGACCGGGAACGCATCGTTTTCGCCTATGTAATTCTCCCACGGGAGTCCGTAACACCCGTCAAAGAGCTTCTCAAAGCTGTCCGCATATACGGATCCGACCTCGAGCAGCACCCTTTCGGCATACCGGAGGTTAATATTCAGTTTGGGGATCGCCGTGACAGGCGCCTCAAACCATATCCTGCCGTCTATCGTTTCAAGCCGTTTGCATCCGAGGGCGTCAAGCTCCTCGCCGACGAGACTTTCAAGCCCGAAAAGGCAGGTTGCAACAAATATTTCGTTTTTCAAAGCAGGTCGCACCTTATTTCGTATAAGCAGTCAAAATCCACGTACTGATTCTGCGAAGCGTTTTCCGTGATCTGATCCTGCGGGTAACCGTCGGGCGGATACATATCACCGTAATATTTTTCGAGATAATCAAAAAGGAACGGCTCGATAAGCGGATAAATGAAAATGCTGAGGATTATCGGAAGAAGGAGCGCGAACACAACGATGACCTTCACCCATACCTTCCAGTCGGTCATACAGGTGAGGATGATCGCCGGGAGAGTGAGATTGAAGAGCGCAATGATGAGGATGAACCACCAGCGGAGATAGAACGGCGTGTTTGTCGCTCCCTTTACCGATC
>JAGHTD010000292.1 GCA_018065475.1 Candidatus Colimorpha enterica | reverse complement strand
TGATAAACGGATGTGACCTTATCCTCTACGAAAACAGCGACGTTTACAACTTCGATTTTGACGGAAGCGAGGAGGAAAAGCTCGTTTTCAGAGCGGCGCAGTCAACGCTTGCGCAGAACTCCGTCGATCTTCTCACCGACTGCCCTTCGCGTGAACGTACGGGCTGGCTCTGCGACAGCTTCTTCTCGTCAAGAGCCGAACGCCTGCTGACGGGCGACAGCAGGATAGAAAGGAACCTCCTTCTCTGCTATCTGCACGAAAAGCAGAGGAGCGACCTCCCGCCTTTTATGCCGAGAATGAACTATCCGAACGACCATTGCAACGGCAAGTTCATCCCAAACTGGGCGATGTTCCTTTACCTTGAGCTTGAACAGTACGTTGAAGCGACGGGCGACACCGCGCTTGCCGTTCAGTTCAGAGACAAGGCGATGGGACTTTACGAATATTTCAAGGGCTTTGAAAACGAGGACGGGCTTCTCGAAGACCTCGACGGGTGGATCTTCGTCGAATGGAGCAAAAGCAACGACTTCGTTGACGGTGTGAATTACCCGAGCAACATGGTCTATGCCGCTTTCCTTACCTCGCTTTATACGCTTTACGGCGGCGAGGAACTGAAAGCAAAGGCCGGGCGCATCCGTTCCGCAATAAGAGCGCAATCGAAAAGCGGGATGTTCTACGCCGATCACGCCGTGAGAAAGGACGGACGCCTCGTCTCCACCGACGATTTCACCGAGACGGCGCAGTATTACGCCTTCTTTTTCGGCATCGCCGACCGTGAGAACGACCCGGAGCTGTTCGGCTTCCTCTTTGACGAGCTTAAGGTCAATGGGATAAAGAACAGCAGATACCCCTTCGTCCATCCGTCGAATATGTTCATAGGCGACGTTCTCCGTCTCGATTACCTCCACCGAATCGGCAGAAAAAGGCAGGCGGTTGACGAATGTCTCTCCATCTTCGGCGGCATGGCGGAAAAGACGGGGACGATATGGGAGTTTGACAGCACTCTCGCAAGCTGCTGTCACGCCTTCGCCTCGGTTTCGGTATGCTGGCTCAACGACTGCCGCTGACACGGCAAATATATTTTTTCGGAGTACAGAATGAATAAACAAAATATATTGTCTGTAATCAAAGACTACGTGATAATCACCCTCAGCTGTCTGCTGTATGCGTTTTCTTTCGTATGCTTTTTCGATACCAACGGAATACCGATGGGCGGATTCACGGGTATTTCGCAGATCATCCGCCTTTTTGTCCCCGTCCTGCCGATAGGTCTTATCGTATTTCTGATCAACGTCCCGATCATGCTCATCGGCATAAAAAAGCAGGGCTTTTCGATCCTCTTTTCAACGGTCTATGCGGTAACGGTGTCAAACGCCATGATCGATATCATGGATAAATACATCACCTTCCCGGAGATCGACCCACTTCTCGCTTCCCTCTACGGAGGCGGTCTTATGGGTGTTTCGCTCGGAATAATGCTCCTCAAAAACGCCACGACGGGAGGCACCGAGCTTGCCGCAAAGCTGCTCAAATACGTATTCCCGTCGATCTCGATCGGCAAGATCTGTCTGACGATCGACGTTTCGGTCGTCATCCTCTATTCGGTCTTCACGGGTGAAAACGGCGTCAACCTCGTCATGTACGGAATAATCGCCATGTACCTTTGCAGTAAGACGATGGATATGGTCGTTTACGGCTCGATAAACGCAAAAATGGCATATATCGTCAGCGCAAAGAGCGAGGAAATCAAGCAGGCGCTTCTTGATATAGAGCTCGGCGTTACCATTCTCAGCGGTAAGGGCGGCTATTCCGGCAATAATGTGAACGTCATTATGTGCGTCGTCCGTCCCACAAAGATGCCGGCGGTCAAGAAGCTCGTTTCACAGATCGACCCCGACAAGGCCTTCGTCATCGTCACCGACGCAAAGGAGGTCTTCGGCGAGGGCTTCGGCGAATACTCCGAAGGCAATCTCTGACCCCGTAAGGACTCAAAAACATAACCGAATAAAAAGCATAGGCGGTCGCCGAAGGGCGACCGCCTATGCTTTGTTTATGCGTTTATTTTGCAAGATAAATAGTGTATGGCTTTACGATGTCATCCGTGGAGTAGTCGTCGTAGGTACCGTAGTTGAGGTACTGGAACACAAGCCGGTCCTCATACACCTTGATGTAGAGACTCTGACCGAGTTTCGGCGTTGCCGTTGTCTGGATCGCCTGACGGCTTCCGAGGCCGCCGTCGCCGTAAACGACGTCGTTGTTGAACAGATAGCCGTACTTGCCGTCATAGTCTATTCTGCCCGCGCCCATATACGCGCTGATGTAGTCGTGATCGGTATATTCACAGATCTCCGACTGCTTCTTATCGACAAGAGCAAAGTTCTTTCCGTTGGTCGCGAATACGATATCGGAGGTGTACTCCTTCGCCATATTCTCCGTTGCGGTATGATTGTGACCGTAGAGATAAACGAGGTTCTTATGCCCGTTCATGATTTCTGCAAGATCGTTGTACGCCTGACCGGGAGAGGAGAAAAGACCGTTTGAATACCTTGTTTTGATAACGTAATGGCTCATGAAGAGGATGACTTCCGTTCCGTCGGGGTCGATCTCCTTCAGCTTTGCGTCAACCCATTTGAGGGAATCCTTGTTGAAGCCGTAAACCTGATCGTTATAGACGAGGTCGGGATCGGGGGAAAGCGCCATGATATGGACGCCGTTGACCTCGTAATGGTAGGCGAGGAGGTACTTTTCGCCGGTATGGGTTCCCGTGATCTCAAACTTGTCGCCCGCGGCGAGGGTGCCGCAGTTCTTGTCCATGATCCCGTTGTAGAAGTCAAAGGAGTTGTAAGAGCCGTTCTTGCCGGGACCGTCCTTCGCAAGTTCGCCCTGCGCATAGTCGTGATTTCCGGCTACGTAGAAGACCTTGCCGTCCTTGGTCGCCTTTGCGCACTCCTTTTGGACAAGCTCTCTGTATTCGAGGAAATACTTATAAGGCCAGTGACCGGACGAGTTCCAGCTCGGGTAATCGCTGATGAGGTCGCCGCCCATAAGGAATACGTCGGCAGGCCCCTGCTTTTTGACAAACTGTTTTATTGCGCCCGTCACGTTCTTTCTGAAAACGTATGGGGGATCGAGCATCGCAAAGCAGTTATGCACGTCGGATACGCCGTAAGCGGTGAGAAGAAGCTTACCTACGTCGGCGCTTCCCGTTTTGTCCTTGAAATCTCCGGTTTCGTTGATGCTCGCAAGAAGCGCGTTTGCGCCTTCGGCGGCTGCCTTGACGTTGTGGCCGTAGGTGACCGAAATATCTCCGTCGGCGCCCTTGACCGTGTATCGGCCTTCATCGACGTAAACGTCTGCGTTGATCTTTTTGTTGGTCTTTCTGTTGAGCTCGCCGATCATGATCTCGTGATCCGCGCTCTTTCCGTCGGTGATGACGGGAAGGAGATAGCCGGTCTTTGCGAGAATGCCGCTGCGGAGCAGGTCAAGACATTCGGAGTCAAAGGAGTTGGGATTTTTTGCCGTCACGAGCGTATAATCCTTGATATCCACCCCGTTGAGCTTCGGATTTTCCATTTCGTACTTTTCCCTGTGTACGACAGTATCCTTGCTGCTCACGGTGAGGTTTCCGTTTTCCGCCTTGCTGAGATAGTTCTCGATGAAATAATCCACCGCTTTCAGCGTGCCCTCTCCGCTCTGCGAGCATATAATGATCTTATTCCCGCTGACGGTGATGAAGTAATCTTTGTATCTCATCCCGAGTTCGTCGAAAAGCCCGACGCTCTCGGTGCGGTTTGTGTTTCCGATAAGAAGCTCCTGCCTGTCGGAGTCCTTCTTTGAATCGTCGGCAGTCTCGACCGATCCGTCGGTAACGAGCTTGCCCAGCGCGCTTTTCAGCTTCTTTACCGCATCCTTGGTGCCGTCCTCGCAGTTTTTCTCCCTTACAAGAACGAAATTGCACTTTCCGGCGGTGAGAAGATCGGCGACCGTCTCGTCTTCGTCCGGTCCGGCGGTGGTCTCGGCGGGATCGTCTGAGGTCGTCACGACGTCGGAGTCGGCGGTCGTGTCCTCCGTGCCGGAGGTTTCTTCCGCTGACGTGATCCCGGACGACGTAACGTCCTCTGTCGTGACCTCTGCCTCCGTGGTTACGGAAGAAGGAAGCGTGGTGTCGTCACCGTCTCCGCTCTTTCCGGAATTGCAGGAGCTCATGCCGACGAGCGAGAGCAACGTCGAAATCGCAATTACGGCAGAAATGATCTTTTTCTTCATATTACTGTCTCTCCAAACTTTATTTTGAACAGATTATAACATATTTCGCAAGAATTTGCAACAGTATTTTGCCGGGATATTCGCTTTTTCCGAATTGCCTGTGATATTTTATATAATAATAGATGATTTTGCAAAAATATTTTCGGGAAAACAGTTGACAAATCAAAAACGATATGATATAATATCCCTACCTCTGCGGAGAGGTTTTTTCTTGTGCTTTTCCGTGTGAGGGAGATAAAATAAGGCAAAGCGGGACGGCTTGACCGCAGCCAATAATATCGGGAGGAAAAAATGAGAGTCAGAATTACATTGGCGTGCTCTGAGTGCAAACAGCGCAATTACGACACAATGAAAAACAAGAAGAACGACCCTGACAGACTTGAAATGACCAAGTACTGCCGCTTCTGCAAGAAGCACACCGTTCATAAGGAAAGCAAATAAGGAGGCAAACTATGGCAGACAACGAAAAGATCACGGCTGCAGAGGCTGCCCCCGCAGAACAGAAAAACGAGAAAAAATCCGCCAAAGCCAACAAGCCCAGCCTTGGTGCGAAAATATCCAAATTTTTCAGAGACAACAAGAGTGAGATCAAGAAGATCGTTTGGTTCTCCAAAGAGCAGACGATCAAGAGCACGGGACTTGTTATCATAAGCCTCGTCGCAGTCTCCGCTGTCATCAGCCTTCTTGACCTCGGTCTCAACGCAGTCATTATGTGGCTGGGTTCGCTTATTTAAGGAGTCGTATCGCCCATGGGAATGAGTGATTTCGACAATATAAGCGACAAACCTGAATGGTATGTCGTTCATACCATGACCGGATACGAAAAGAAGGTCAGAACAAGTCTTGAGCAGATGATCGCCGCAAACGAAGATCTCGCTCAGAAGATCATGGAGATCAACATCCCTATGATCACACTCAAGAGAAAAGACAGACAGGGAAAGGAAGTCGAGGTCGAAAAACCCCGCTACCCCTCTTACGTCTATATCAAGATGATCATGAGCGGTGACACGTGGCACAAGGTCCGTTACATCAACGGCGTCACGTCCTTCGTCGGCAACGGTGCGAGACCTATCCCCCTCACACAGGAGGAGATAGAAAAGCTCGGCTTCAAGGCCCCGCCCGAAATGGGTCTGGCTTTCAAGCTGAAAGATTACGTCACCATCAAGGCCGGTCCTTTCATGGGACAGTCCGGTTACGTCACGGAAATTTCAGAGGATCAGAAAAAAGTCAAGGTCCTCATCACGATGTTCGGCAGAGAGATGCCTTTGGAAATCGACTCTGACAGCGTCGCACCCTTCGGAGTTTGATCCGAAATCATTTTTTCGTGCATAAGCACGAAGTGGGAGGGGGTAAATATTCATGCCCCCGCATTACAAAACCACATTGGAGGTAATTTAAAATGGCAAAGAAAATCACCGGCTACATCAAGCTTCAGCTCAACGCCGGAAAAGCAACAGCACAGCCCCCTGTAGGTCCCGCACTCGGTTCCTACGGTGTCAACATCGCTAACTTCATAAAGGAGTTCAACGAGAGAACAAAGGCACAGATCGGTCTTATCATCCCCGTAGTCATCACCGTTTACGCTGACCGTTCTTTCACATTCATCACAAAGACTCCTCCCGCAGCAGTTCTTATCAAGAAGGCTTGCGGAATCGAGACCGCTTCTGCAGCTCCCAACAAGACCAAGGTAGCTTCCATTACCAAGGATCAGGTCAAGCAGATCGCTGAGACAAAGATGCCCGACCTCAACGCAGGTTCCCTCGAGACAGCCATGAGCATGGTTGCAGGTACCGCGCGCAGCATGGGTATCACAGTTACAGACTAATCCGGAGGTGCAGAATAATGGGTAAGAAATATATTGACAGCGCAAAGCTTATCGAATCTTCCAAGCTTTACGAATCCGGCGAGGCACTTGACCTCGTATGCAAAACTTCAAAGGCAAAGTTTGACGAGACAGTCGAGCTTCACGTTCGCCTCGGCGTTGACTCCCGTCACGCAGACCAGCAGGTCCGCGGCGCCGTTGTCCTCCCCAACGGTACCGGTAAGAAGGTAAGAGTCCTCGTATTCGCAAAGGGCGACAAGGCAGACGCTGCACGCGCAGCAGGTGCTGAGTACGTCGGCGACACCGACCTCGTTGAAAAGATCACAATAGAGAACTGGTTTGAGTTCGACGTTGTTATCGCATCCCCCGATATGATGGGCGTCATCGGTCGTCTCGGCCGTGTCCTCGGCCCGAAGGGTCTTATGCCTAACCCCAAGGCAGGAACCGTTACACCTGACGTTGCTAAGGCAGTAAACGAAGCAAAAGCAGGTAAGATCGAGTACCGTCTTGACAAGAACAACATCATCCACTGCCCCATCGGCAAGTCCTCTTTCGGTGCCGAGAAGCTCACCGAGAACTTCAACACCATCATGGGCGCTATCGTTAAGGCAAAGCCTGCCGCTGCAAAGGGTCAGTACATCAAGAG
>JAGHTD010000167.1 GCA_018065475.1 Candidatus Colimorpha enterica | reverse complement strand
ATGAGGATCACGACGCTGAGAACGTCAACCATGCCCGCTGTCGAAGCGGCGATACGTCTTCTCGACGATGACGGCGGCCTCCTCATCGCCGTCTATCCCGGACACGAGGAAGGAACCCTTGAAGGACAGATGCTCGACGGATACTTTGAAACGCTCGACCGCAAGAAGATCTGCGTTTCAAAGCTCAAAATAGTCAATTCGCCCACGTCTCCCTTCTTCTTTTTGGTGGAAAAACGATGACAAGACGAGAAATTGCAGAACAGAACTTTCTTGACGGCTACAACTGCACGCAGGCGGTACTGCTTGCGTTTGAAGACAAGGTGAATATCGACAGAGATACCCTTCTCTCCCTTGGCTCCCCATTCGGAGGAGGCATGGGCCGGCTCCCCGAGGTATGCGGAACGGTGAGCGCAATGTTCATCCTCCTCGGGCTTATCTGCGGTTATCCGACACCCGAAAAGGGCGAAAAGAAGCTTGAGCTTTACCGCAAGGTTCAGGCGCTCGCAACGGAGTTTGAAAACAAAAACGGTTCCATGGTGTGCAGAGAGCTTCTCGGGCTCAACGTCAAGCACGAAGAACCGAAGCCGGAGGAAAGAAGCCACGACTTCTATTCAAAGCGCCCCTGCAAGGTCCTCTGCGGAGACGCCGCCGAAATCTTCGGCAGATGGCTCGAAGAACAGGGACTGTGAATCAAAAAGCAAAAAGGAGCTGAAAAGCTCCTTTTTCTGATATTTCAAATCAAATATTCCAACCGTTATAGCAGATTCCGACCATCGTGATGTCGTCAAACTGCTCGGCTTCTCTCGAAAACGAATCAACAAACACCCGCAAAACGTAAAAAACGGATGTGATCCCGAGGCCGGGATCACATCCGTGTCTATATTGATTTTGCTGTCGGGAACGCCCGGCCGAGCATTTAAGCGTCGATCTTGGAGATCGCGTCGGTATGCCAAGCGATGGGGTAAGTCTCGGTGAAGGACTTGAGGTCCTCGGCGTACTTATCGTTATGGAGTCCTTCGTCTGCCGCGATCTTCCATACGATCTCGCCTTCACCTGCGTAGTACATTACGTGTACGCCGTAGTCGGTCTCGACGATACCGGTGTCGCCGTCTTTTCTCGTTTCGTCAAACAGCCAGTTCTCAAAGGGCTCGACCATTTCGCCTCTTCCGACGTTCTCGTAAAGTCCGCCCTGTGCGGCGTTGCCGTCTGCGGAATACTTTGCGGCGAGAGCACCGAATGCCTCGGCTGTCTTTTCGCCTGCCTCGTACTCTGCGAGGATCTCGTTTGCCTTGGTCTTTGCTTCCGCAAGAGCCGTCTCATCCTTGGGATCGCACTGGATGAGGATGTGTCTTACGTTTCTTGCCGCAGTCTCGTCTCTGTGTACGGGAGTGACGACCATATATACGGAATAGGAGTTGTCGGTGCCGAGGATAGTCGTGTCGCCTTCTTTGCGTCCCTCTTCGTTCATCCACTTGCCGAGATCGGTGTCCTCGCTGTAAGGAACGTCCTTCTTAATGAAGTCGTTGAAGTAATCCTTGTCTTCGGCGGGAGTCTCGCTGCCCACTTCAAGGGCTGCCTTTTCCTCTTCGTTGATGAGCTTCGTGAAGGAGTCGAAATCGGTGATCTTGCCGAGGTGAGTTTCTGCCTTTGCCTTGACTTCCTCAAGCTTCTTCTTGTTGGTCTCTTCGTAGTTTGCGTCGTTTTCAGCGGTAGCAAGCTCGAAATCGTACTTGTAGTAGATGTAATCGAAGGTGTAGAAGCTGCCCTTGTTATCCCCGCAGTACTTCTCCATATCTTCATCGGTGAACTCGTAGGAATCGGTGAGCTTCTTGTAGTAGTTGGTTGCGAGAGTCTCGATCTCGGCGCACTTTCTGATCGTATCGACGGTGACACCGTTGATGTAGATCCTCGAAAGGTACTCGTTGACGGTCATTCCGTTCTGTCTTGCGTAGTCCTTGACTGCCTTGACGGTGCTGTCGATGGAAGCTTTTTCGTCGTCGGTGAGGGTCATGCCTTCCGCGCCTGCCTTCTCGGCAAGGGTGACGTACTCGTTGAGTCTCGACATTGCGTTGGTGGCAAAGTTCTCAAACCAGGTGACGTCGTAATTGTAGCCGAAATAGTAGAGCGCCATGAACGACGGCTTCTGCGTCTTCAGCGACTTTGCGGTATCAAGTCCGAGCTGAGAAGAGAGAGTGGAAGCGCCGTAGGTGTTTACGAGATTGCCGTACTCCTCATACATATAATATGCGACCATATCGTTGGTGATCTTATAGTTCATGGATTCACCTGCGACGACGTTGCCGAGCTTGTTTGCGCTCGTGGAAACGACAACCGCAACGATGATGGCGGCAAGGATCGCTACTATTGCCGCAACGGTGACGTACTTTGTGATCTTCTTTTTCTTTTCCTGCTTTTTGACGAGCTGGAGCTTTGAGAGCTTTTCTCCGGTTGCGGCTGTCTTTGTGCTGTCGGCAACCTTAAGCTCTCTTGTTTTGTTTTCAGTTCCCATAATTATCTCCGTTTTCGGATGCAGACGCACCCATAATATAGATTTGCGTTGTTTATTTTATCACAAAAAATCCGATTAGTCAAGCGTTTTCGGTTTTTGATACAAAAAGACTTCTGAAAAACTTGTGAAAATCAGACTTTTTCCCATCTGAGCGGCTTAGGCGAGTTCTTGGCGATGTCGATAATATCGCTGACGACCGCGTCGGCGGTGGGAAGTCTTCCCGCCCCTTTTCCGCAGAAAAGAAGACTGCCGGACGCCTTGCCTTTTATCTCGATCGCGTTGTAAACGTCGTCGATGTGGGAGAGTATTTCTGAATTGCCGATCTCGACCGGCTCGGTCGAAACGGAGATGACGTCACCGTCTTTTGACGCGCGTCCGATGAGCTTGATCGTCTTTCCGTTCTTCCCGGCGTTCTCGATGTCCGCCTTCGTAACGTTTCTTATTCCCACGGTCTTCACGTTCCTGTAATCCGGGAGATTGCCGAAGGCGACGGCGGAGAGGATACATATCTTGCGGCAGGTGTCGAAGCCGTCAACGTCCGCGCTCGGATCCCTCTCGGCATAGCCGAGTGCCTGCGCTTCCGAAAGCGCCTCGTCAAACGACTTGCCCTCGTATTTCATCTTCGTAAGAATATAGTTGGTGGTGCCGTTCAGGATACCGCTTATCTCGGTTATCTCGTCAAGCTCCGCCTGCTGTGAAAGCGGACGGACGATCGGGATACATCCTCCGACGCTCGCCTCAAAGAGATAGGACACGCCCTGCTTCTCCGCTTCGGCGAGAAGCTCGGGGCCGTATTCGGCGACGACCGCCTTGTTTGACGTGACCGCGCTCTTGCCCGCCTTTATCGAGGCGAGGGTGAAATCGTAAGCGGGGTGAACTCCGCCCATCATCTCGGCGACGATCGAAACGTCTTTGTCCGCAAGGATCGTGCCTATATCGTGTACTACCCTGTCACCGAGGGGATGATCGGGAAAATCGCGGAGGTCGAGGATATATTTGACGTTTATGTCAAGCCCCGTCCTGCTCTTTATAATATCTCTGTTTTCAGTGAGTATCTCGGCAACTCCGCTTCCGACGGTGCCGAATCCGAAAAGTGCAACGTTTATCATGGTCTGTACCTCATAAAAACTGATAATATATATTATCTCATATTGAAGGGCTGTGTTTATTAACAAATTGTTAACTTATCAGCGTTTTTGAAAATACAACGCAGTTTTTGCCCGTCAGACATCTTTTTATTCCGGTTTTGTCTGCCGCTTTGCGGTTGATGGCATAATAGCTTCCCTCTCCCTCCCAGCCGTCGGGCGGCGTTATACCCGTGTGGGAGCCGACGACCGTATCGCCTTCCGTCACGGTCTTTCCGAGAGACGACGCGGATATATAGGTGAAGCTCTCCTCCCCCGGTATTTTGATTCCAAGGGTGGAATGTACTCTGTTTTTGACCTCCTCCGACGGGAAAACGGTGATCTTCAGCCCGTAAAAGTCGAGTGTGTCACCGCCTTTTGCGTCGTAATAAAGCAGGTTGACGTTGTTTGAAGCGGCATATTCGGCGATCACCGAGGCCGCATCGTTTCCGTCCGGGAAAGGCAGGATCAGCACTCCGGGACGGTATCTGTCAAGATACGCGGCGACGGACGAGCCCTGCTTCGTATGGTAATGCGTGAGCATGACGGCGTCGATACCCGTGTTCTTCATCTCGGTCAGCGTCTCGTCGGTCGCCCGCTTCATGTTTGAGAACGAGCCGTCGGAAACGTCGATGAAGACCGTTTTTTCTCCGCATTCCGCAAGGATGAAGTCGTTTGTACCGACATTGGCGGCATAGACCTCCGCCTTCGGGGACATCCGGGAATCGGCGAAAAGGCATACGCCGAAAAGAAGAACGAAGGTGATCTGCGGTACAAACGAAATAAGTATCTTACGCTTCTTTTCCTTCGTCAGGACGGCGATCATAACGAGCACGGCGACGGACGCAAAGAAGCAATAGGGCGTGAAGGAATGACCGAGGTATATCGGCTTGCCTGCCGAATCGGCGAGGACGTCGGTGAGCGAAACGGTGAAGCCGGTCACGGCTTTGAGCGGCAAAGCCGCCGCTGTCGGCAAAATACCGTAAAGGACAAGGTTGATCGGCGCAAGGAAAAGGATGACCGACGCAAGCGGAACGAAAACGATGTTAGTGAGGGGGGACCAGAGCGACACCGAGCCGAAGAACCACCATTGGAGAGGCAGGGTGAACCACAGCACGGCCGCCGCAGAAAGCACCGATGACAGAACGTAGGAAACGAATCTCCCCGCTTTGCCTCCGCTTCTTCCGCCGACCGGGAACGCAAAAAGGATGAGTGCGAGCGTTGCCGTGACCGAAAGGAGGAACCCGCAGTCGCTCACCGCCGAGGGTGAGAAAATGACGATGACCGACGCGGCGACCGAAAGCGAGGTGAGTGAATCGCCGCCGCTGCCGAGGAGGCGCGCCGTCAGCCACAGGATAAGCATTATCGCCGAGCGGATTACCGTCAGTCTCATTCCCGTAAGGACGGAAAAGAAGATTATCGCCGCGACGTCGCAAAGATACACGAGCCATTCCCTGCGCGACAGACGGCGCAAAAGGTAGTCGAGAAATCCTATCATAACCGAAAGGTGAAGCCCCGAGACCGCGAGAAGATGAGAGATACCGAGGCGGCGGAAAGCGGATGGCGTCCTCGCGGAAAGCCCGTCCTTGTTCCCTATGCCCAGGGCGGAAACGAAGCCGCCGTCTTCTCTGCCGAGAAGCACCCGCAGCTTTGACGACAGAGATGAAGACAGCTTCCCCGAAAGGACGTCAAGCCCGCCGGAGGATGAAACGTATTCCGCACCTTCCGCTTCGGCGGAGATCACGATCCCGCCGGAAAGATAATTCTTTTCCTCGCCTTCGGGGAGTGAAAAGGTCACTCCGTTCAGCTTTACGATATGACCGACCTTTGCGTCGATCTCTGCGGATATTTCTATCCTTGCGTCAAACGATACCTTTTTGCCGTCAAGAGAGGTAATTTTCGCGTCAAAAGAGGAAAAATACGGATATACGCAGTTCTCGTCCGTCACCCTGCACTCGACAAGGTCGAAAGTCTTGCCGTCGTACGCTCTTATCCCCGCGAGGTAAAAGTCATTGTAGATCGCCGACTCGGCGAAAGCGGCGACGACGGCGAGCGAAACGATGAGCACCGCCGTCCTCTTTCTGCTCTTGATCCCAAAAAGCGATACCGCCGCCGCGATCAGAGCCGCCGCCGAAATCACCGCCTTGACGGAAAACGGGCATAAGGAGAAAAGGAACATCGAAATGACGAACGTCCCACAGCATATAAACAGAGGTCTTTTTATCCCGCCGCTCATTTCATTTTCCCCTTTCGGCATTGTCTGACAATATTTTACCCAACGGAGAGCGTTTTGTCAATATTATAATGAAAAAGAAGCCGAAGATCGGCTTCTTTTTCATTCATTCTTATACGAGATATTTTCTTATGAAATACGAAGGAGCGCAGGACCAGGCGTGACAGAAGGAGTGCATTACGGGATCGCTGTAAGGCGAAAGCTCCCTGTCGTCGGGCTTGAACACCTCCCAGAAGGTGTCGGCGCCTTCATCGACCATTTTTCCCCAGTAGCCGATTATATGCGCTTTTGCCTCGTCCTTCATTCCGAGCTTCATGAACGCCTCGACGAGATAGTAGTTCATATAGGGTGTGACCTGCTTGACGGATTCGGGATCGGCGAGCGCCGTTTCAAGCGCCGTCCTTCCCTCTTCGCCCGACGTTACGCCGCCGAGGATCATCCACACCTGCGACTGTACCGAGAGCTGACCCTCGCAGACGAAGACATTTTTTGCTGTGTCGAAGTAATATTTCTTCGCCTTCGCCCTCGTTTCATCCGCAAACGCCGACCATCTGTCGGCGCACTCGTCCTCGCCTATCTCTCTTGCAACGGGGATCATAGCGTCAACGGCGTAGAGGAAAAATCCCGTGACCGCCGCGTTCTTTTTGAGCCCCTTTGCCCAGTCGATGAAGCCCTTCCAGTCGTCGCTGAGCGTCAGACTGCCGTCCGAATTGAAATCCGAGATGTGAAGCTCTATCTGACGCTTCACAACCGGGAAGAGATCGCGCACGGTCTCCGCGTCTCCGGTATGGCAGTAGTAGTCGGCGACCGAACGGCAGAATGCCATCGAATAGTCGGCGATCGAAATATCCCTGTCGCTGTAAATCTCCGGCTTCATATAAAGGCATCCCGGGAGGTATCTGCCATCCTCTTCGCAGGCGGCGAAAAGATACATGCTCCTTCTCGCAAGCTCCCTGTTGTCGAAAAGCACCTGGTCGGTGAGCGCCTGAAGGCGGAGATCTCCGCTCCAGAGACGTCTGTCACGCTTCGGGCCGTCCTCGTACGCCTCCTGCATACAGTCGCGGAGAGTTGCGGCGGCGACCTCGTCGATCCTGACAAGCACGGGATCGGTGCCGTCGGGAAGAGGTTTCATCTTCGTTACGTCGGCGGATGTCTCGCACTCGACGGTGAAATCGTAAAGCTTCGTCGGGCGGTAGGTTGCGACGAGATTGACTTCAAGATACCTGAAAGCGTATCTTCTCGGCAGCTTGTAAAGCCCCTTGTTGTCGATGTTTACGATCTCCTCCTGAAGCCAGGACGAGCACAGAGTGCCGTGATAGGTTGACCAGTCGCGCCCGAGCTCGTAGGGAGTTTCGGCGAATCTGAGGCGCAGCTTCACCGGTGCGTCAAGATATTTTCCGTCGTCGTCAACCATAAATGAGAGACGGCCGACGCAATGCCTGCCGAAGTCGATAACGAAGCTCGTTCCTCCGTCGTAGATCACCATTCCGTCGTTGAGCTTGCGGGGATTCTGCATTACGACGACGTCCGGTATCTTCCCGTCGGGCAAAGCTTTGAAGCCGAGGAATGAGCCGTCGGGAACGATTTTTACTTTTTTATCCGATTTTACTGTTTCGTGATGAAGAGGCGGGAGGTTCTTTTCCGCCATTTCCGCGTAATGTCTGTTTATCATATTCACACGCTCCTTTGATCAATGAAATTATAACAGACCGGACGGATATTGTCAATATATAATCCGTAATGAATGCAAAAACGTCCCGGAAAAGAGTGAAAAGAAGACCTTTGCCGAAAAGCAAAGGCCTTCTTGTATGAAAACGGCATCGGATACTGCCCGACAAGCCGGGATTTGTCAAACAGTCTTTAAGCCTACAGAATCATTTCAGAACATCCCATGATTCAAACGATAGTTTGTCGATACGTATTGTCTTTTTGCAAGTCTTACGTATCAGATTGTCTTTCATTTGTACTTCAGATGCTTGAAAAGAAAAGTAATTTGTATCTGTTTCAATAATATTTAACACGGGAGTTGAAATCGGTAAATCAACCAAAGCAAATGTTTTGTTTCTGATATTTAGGATAAGAACTACACCATTTCCTTGGTAATGAGCCAGTAATAGCACAAACCGGCCATCTTTGCTAAATGTTGGTTGCGCCAACCAGACTTTAATTTTTGGGAGAGCTGCAACGCAGAGGGGGTTACTTTTATTTTGAAAAATAGCACAGTATCCAAGGTAGGAGCCCATTCTCTCCTCAATAATACCATAAAGCAAGCAAGCATTATCGTGCTCGTTATCTTCTATGAGTTTATGAGTACACCAAGGGTTTCTGACTCGTAGTGTCCAAAGCGGAAGACTGCTGAAATCATAATTCCATCCATTTATTTCTGACAATTCTGCTCCCGGAGAACCATCATTCATATCATTTGGTATCATTTCTACCTCCTCAAATTTAGATTTGTGTTAATCCCAATATAATTTTGTTTTGGAATTCGTAATCCAATCTATAATAATTGATCATTCTGTTTGGGGCACTTGATCCGCACCGCGATCAGAAACGCAATACACATGACAAACAGGCAAAAACCCACGACAACCAGTACGATCCCGATCGTCGTATTCATTGCGTGTTGGCGAATGACGCAATCCGCCCACACACCCGCATAGAAAAAAGAAAAGATCCATTTCAAACCATCCAACAGAATGACAATGGCTTCCCGCACCATCCGCTCGCCGGTTTCATTGATTTTTAAGCCGGTCTTTACCCGTCCGGAAGCAAACGTAAGTACCTCGTACACAACAAGAAAAATGAGCGAAACGATACAGGGATAAAAAAGCGTAAAGAGCTCCGTTTTTTTGTCGAACAGGTCAAATTCGCCGTTTGGGCCGAAGTGAATCCCCAACGTCTTCGGCAGTGTCGGATAGGCAATGAGCATCCGCACAAAGCCGACCGCAAGAATTCCCCATGCGAGGAGAGTGACACCAAAATGAAACACTTTCAACAATTTTTCCATTTTCCGCATACTTCTTCACTCCTGCAAATTCTGATTTGTCTGTTTTATTTTACCATATTGTTACGGATTTGTCAATGCATATTGTGCGATAGACTCTGACTGCGACTGTTGCCGGTTGCCAAGGACGGTATAAGATTTCACTTGCCCGCAGGACAAATTCCGTTGAAAAAAGGACCTGCGATCGCAAGTCCTTTTTTGGAGCTGCTAATCAGAATCGAACTGATGACCTCATCCTTACCAAGGATGCGCTCTACCAACTGAGCCATAGCAGCACTCAACGATGCATATTATATCAAATCGTCGATGATTTGTCAAGAGTTTTTTCAAAATATTTCAAAAACAAAATAAAAAAGCCAAAAAGAACTTGACAAACGGATAATATTTTGATATAATAACAGACCGAGAAAAAATCTTTTTTCTCCTTGCCGCCGACAAGCGGCGGCCTAATGTCCATAAGGAGGTATAAAAAAATGGATAAGAAAACAGCATCTTATGAATCCTTATTCGTTGTTGATCTCACAAAAGGCGAGGACGAAGTCAAGGCGCTTATTGAGAAGTTCACTTCTCTCACCGCCGAGAACGGTACCGTCACCGAAGTGAACGAGTGGGGCAAGCGGCGTCTTGCATACCCCATCAACGACATGAACGAGGGCTACTA
>JAGHTD010000302.1 GCA_018065475.1 Candidatus Colimorpha enterica | reverse complement strand
TTCTCGCGGAGCTCGTCGCGCTTGATGTCCTTGATATTGACACCGTCGATCGTGATTGTGCCCTGCTCTATATCGTAGAAGCGGTTGATGAGGTTGGTGATCGTGGTCTTGCCCGCGCCGGTCGAACCGACGAACGCGATCTTCTGACCGGGCTTTGCGTAAAGACTGATGTTTTTAAGCACGATCTTGTCGGGGTTGTAGCCGAAGGTGACGTTGTCGAGGACTACGTAGCCCTTCATACCCTCCATATCCGACGCGTCGGGCGCGTCGGGAAGCTCGGGCTTTGAATCCATGACCTCAAATACACGTTCCGCACCCGCAAGAGCCGAGAAAATCGTCGCCATCTGCTGTGAAATGGAGTTTATCGGCATCGAGAAGTGACGGGAGAAGTTGGCAAAGACGGTGAGAGCACCGGGAGTGAGCTTGCTCATGACCATAAGCACGCCGCCGACACCGACCGTTACCGCGTAGGAGATCTGCGAGGTGTTGCCCATGATCGGACCCATAACGCCGCCCCAGAACATGGCTTTAAGCTGTTTGTCTCTCATATCGTTGTTGAGCTGAGAGAATTCGTAGATCGCCTCGTCCTCGTGGTTGAAGGTCTTAATTACCTTCTGACCTGTGACGGTCTCCTCCATATAACCGTTGACTGCGCCGAGCGCCGCCTGCTGTGCGGAGTAATGCTTTCTTGAAAGGTTTGCTATCTTCATTCCGCCCCAGAGGAAGATCGGGACAAATACTATCGTGACGATCGAGAGCACCCACGACGTGGTGAACATGAAAACGAGCGTACCCGCTATTGTGACCGCACCCGAAATGATCGAGGTCAGCGAGTTGTTGATCATCGTGTCGATACTGTCGATATCGTTTGTGAAACGGGACATGATCTCGCCCGTGGGATGTGAATCGAAATATCTGACGGGAAGCTCCTGGAGCTTTGTGAAGAGATCGTTTCTGATCCTTTCGATAATGCTCTGTGACATCACCACCATCAGTCTCGCCTGGAGATACGAGGTCGCGATCCCGACAAGATATACGGCTCCGAGAAGGAGGAGCGCCGCAAGGATATATCTCGAGACGCTGCTGTCTCCGAAATAGGTCGAGATGACCGTGATGATACGGTCGGCGATCTTCTCGGGCAGGCTCATCGTGATCTCTGTGTCCGGAACAACGGTCACGGTCAGCTTATCAATGATAGGAGCGATGAGGAAGGAGCCGAGCAGGTTTGTCACCGTGCTGAGAAGCATACATACGAGTACGGCGGCGAACCTCGGTCCGTAGCCGTGCATATAGGAAAGGATACGCTTTATGCTCTTCTTCGTATCCTTCGGTTTGCCCTTGGCGGCGGGATTTCCGCGCCTGCCTCCGCCCATCATCGGTCTTCTCGAAGGGCCTGTGGCCTGTGAATTGTACTGTTTCTGAAGCTGTTCAAGATTTCTCGGCATCGGTCATCCCTCCTTTCCCGTCTGAGACTCGTAGATCTCA
>JAGHTD010000285.1 GCA_018065475.1 Candidatus Colimorpha enterica | reverse complement strand
CGACCGGCTCAACAACGCCGCCGCAAACGCCGCCGAGGAAGCGATCCTCGGAGTGCTTGCGACCTTCCCGGAGCTTATCCCGAAGGCGGCGGACGACGTTCGCCTCTCCCCCGACGATTTCGTCACCTCATTCAACCGCAGGGTGTATGAGGAAATGGTGAAATACGGTGCCGACTTCGACATCGGCCTTCTCGGAGAGAGCTTCTCACCCGATGAAATATCAAAAGTGGCATCCTATATGGCAGCGAGACAAAAGCTGACGTATAACGATATAGACGAGATCAGAAGATGCTCCGAGCGTCTTAAAGAGCTTCACGAAAAGAAGTCCCTCTCGCTCGAAGAACTGATCGCGAAAAAAAGGCAAAAGGAACAGAGTAAAAGAAAGGAATAAAAAGTATGGCAAAGAAGAAAAAGGAAGAGCTTGACAATCTTGACGCCGAAAAGGCATCCGAGGATTTTGACGAATACATCCTCAGCAGCCGCAAGGCAGAGGAGGATTTCGGCGCTCCCGATCCCGATTTTGACGACGAGCTCAACGACGACGCTGCCGAGAGACAGGCAGAGCTCGAGGCAATGATGCTCGAGCACAACGACCTCCTCAAAAAGGCAAAGGAGTCCGGTTCACTCACCAACGGCGAGCTTCTCGAGGCGTTCGGCGATTACGACCTGAGCGACAAGCAGATCGACGGCATTTACGAGACGATCGAATCCTATGGTAGCGTGGTCGATAACTTCGACGACGGCCTTGACGACATGGACGGCGCGATTACCGACATCAAGCTCGAGGAGATAGACGAAAGCGACGCTTCCCTCGTCGATAACAGCATCACGATCGACGACCCCGTCCGCATTTATCTGAAAGAGATCGGCTCCATCCCGCTTCTCGAAAGCGACGAGGAGATCCGTTACGCAAAGATATGGACAAACACCGACCTCCCGTGGGAGGAGCGCAAGGCGGCAAGAGATAAGCTGATCAACGCCAACCTCCGCCTCGTCGTCTCCATCGCAAAGAGATACGTCGGCAAAGGTATGTACTTCCTCGACCTCATCCAGGAAGGCAACCTCGGACTTATGAAGGCGGTCGAGAAATACGACTACACGAAGGGCTTCAAGCTCTCGACCTACGCAACGTGGTGGATCCGTCAGGCGATCACCCGTGCGATCGCAGATCAGGCAAGAACGATCAGGATCCCCGTCCACATGGTCGAGACGATCCACCGCCTCTCCAAGGCGTCCCGCGATCTCATCCAGAGAAACGGCAGAGAACCCACCGAGGAGGGGCTTGCCGAGGAAATGGGCGTATCGGTCGAGAAGATCAGAGACATAATCAAGATCTCCCAGGACCCGATCTCGCTTGAAATGCCCGTCGGCGAAGAAGAGGACACTCACCTCGGCGACTTCATCGAGGACGACACCGTTCTCGCTCCCGCGGACGCCGCAGCGGAGAAAATGCTCTCCGAACAGCTCCGTGACATCCTCTCAATCCTTTCCGAACGTGAAAGAAAGGTCATCATCCTCCGCTACGGCCTTGAGGACGGAAGACCGAGAACACTTGAGGAGGTCGGCGCGATATTCGGGATCACCCGTGAGCGTATCCGTCAGATCGAGACGAAGGCGATCCGCCGTCTTTCCCGCTCTCCCAAGGCGAATAAACTCAGAGATTATCTGAACAATTGATGAACATTCGCTGAATTATTGACATATTTCACTTTTCCACTTGACATTTTGCAAAAAATGTTGTAAACTATAATAGATTATAAACGATAATCGGGGAGAAGCCCCGATCATGGAGGAAACCAATGAAAAAGAAACTGCTCAGCATACTGCTTGTTCTGGTAATGGCTCTGCCCCTCGTCCTCACCGGCTGCGGCGACGACGGATCAATCGTGGGCACTTCTATGAAAAAAGCAATGACTGTGACTATCTACGGTATCACCAACGAGTCCACGACCGAAGAAGCCGTCAAGGAAGTTCAGGACGCCCTCAACGCATATACCGAAGGACAGTACAACACGCACGTTATTCTCCACCTCTACACGGAGGATAAGTACTACGAAGTCATCGAAGAAAAGCTCCAGGCGATCGAAGACCAGAAGGCATTCGAGGAAGCCGAAGAAAAGCGCAAGAAGGAAGAGGCCAAGAAGAGAAAGGAAGAGGGACTTCCCGAAACCAAGGCTCCCGAAACCGCTCCCGCAGAGATCGAGACCAAGCCCGCAGAGACCTTCCTCGACCGCGGAGTAATCAGAGACGTTTACCC
>JAGHTD010000062.1 GCA_018065475.1 Candidatus Colimorpha enterica | reverse complement strand
CACGGAGGGGCACCGCTTGCGGTGGAAGGAGCCCGGCGATCGCTATATTGATAGTATATCTACACCGAGGGAAGATAAACTAACAAATACATATCGTTTCTATATATTTTGATACATAATCGTTAGTGCCGCGGGCTCCTCCACCGCTCCGCGGAGCCCCCTCCCGGAGGGAGCTGAACGGTGCGCCTGCTGATCAAAGTGCTCGCTTCTCCCGGCAATCGTCTTTCAACCAATATTTCTCAAATACTCACTCCACAGGAGGAAAAAATGAAAATCACCTATCTCGGAACAGCGGCGGCAGAAGGCTGGCCCGCCCTCTTCTGCAACTGCGAATCCTGCAAAAAGGCCCTCGCCGCAGGCGGGCGGAACATCCGTTCCCGTTCGCAGGCGCTCATAAACTCCGATCTTCTGATCGACTTTCCCGCCGACTCGATGTGGCACAAGGTTGCAGGCGGTTTCGACTTCTCCGCCGTCACCGACCTCATCATCACCCACTCGCACTGCGACCACTTTTACCCGGTCGATCTTCAGTTCCGCAGCGACCGATCCTATTCGCACGAGCTGACCTCTCCGACCCTCAACCTCTACGGCAACGAGGCGGTGCTTGACAGGTATTATAGGGCGTTCGGCTGTCCCGAAAAGGACATCCCGAAGGACGCTTACTACACGATCCCCTACGGCGTAAAACCCTTCCTTGCGGAGAAGTTCAAGCCCTTCAAGGCGGGAAAATATATGATAACGCCGCTTCCCGCACGCCACGATGCAAAGGAAACCTGCCTGAATTACCTCATTTCCGACGGCGAAAAAACAATCCTTTACCTCCACGACACGGGGCTCCCGTTCGACGAGACCTACGCCTACCTCGCCGCCAACAACGTGAAGGCGGATCTCGTTTCCTACGACTGCTGTTACGTCGTCAAGCAGGTCGAAAGCAGGCACATCGGACACATGGGCGTGCCCGGCAACGAGTTCGTCCGCGATAAACTGATCGCGCTCGGCGTTGCGACGCCCTCGACCGTGCACGTTATCAACCATTTTTCGCACAACGGTATGCTCATCTACGACGAGCTTCAGCCCTACGCCGCCGAAAAGGGCTTCGTCACTACCTACGACGGAATGACGATAGAGATCTGACGGGTTGGATCTGATTAAAACAGAAAAAACGTCGCCGTTTGTCCGTCTGCCTCGGGAGGGAGGTGGCACGGCTCTGCCGTGACGGAAGGAGCCCGGCGATAGGTTTATTTGATGGAAATCTTCACCGAGGGAAGAAAAACTAACGATTTAGTATCGTTTCTATTCATTCCGAAACTAAATCGTTAGTGCCGCGGGCTCCTCCACCGCTCCGCGGAGCCCCCTCCCGGAGGGAGCTAGACACGCGGGCTCCGGCGTCGAGCGACCGCCTTGCGGTCGGGAGATCGTGGAGCGCGAAGCGCGTAGCACCCCTCACCGGAGGAAGGTGAACAGTCGGTGCTCGCTCCAAAGTAGTGCGCACCCGGAGTGCACCGGACACGCAAATCCCCGTTGCGTTTTGTCCCTTGACAAAATACATTTTTTCGTTTAAAATATTAACGATCATTATGCGAGAACGCCTCGCAAAGGAGCATCATGAAAAACATGAAAAAATTATCACTTATTCTCATCATTCTCACCATAATTCCCCTGCTTTTCGCCTGCGCGAAAACGCCCGCAAATCCGACGTCCGCCGATACAGCCGACTGCACCTCTGTCGGACAGGGTGAAAAGACCTTCGTCTTCACCTGCGTCAAACCCGACGGCAGTGAGACGAGCTTCCGCGTTTCCACCGACGCCGTGACCGTCGGCGAGGCACTCGTCTCCCTCGGCATTATCTCCGGTGAGGAAGGCCCCTACGGGCTTTACGTCAAGACTGTCCGCGGAGTAACCCTCGATTACGACACCGACGGCAAATACTGGGCGTTCTACGTGGACTCGTCCTACGCCTCCAAAGGTGTCGATCAGACCGAAATAACCGACGGCGCTGTCTATTCCTTCAAAGCGGAATGACTTTGCGCAAAAGTCAGGTGATTGCAATTTGCAAACAACTGAAA
>JAGHTD010000291.1 GCA_018065475.1 Candidatus Colimorpha enterica | reverse complement strand
TGATTGCAATTTGCAAACAACTGAAATCATAAAATAAAAACCTCAAACGAATCGGAGGACTGAAATGAAGCAATTACCGAAAACCGTTCTGACAGCATTATGCCTTTCGCTCGTCTGCGCTATGCTGCTGACGGCCTGTGCCGACGGCGGCAAGCCCTCGCAGGGCACGACGTCCCCGAACGAAACGGTCGGAACGGCAGATCCGACGGGCACTTCCGAAACATCCGACACGCAGGAAACGACCGCGGCAGGCACCGAGCCGGAGCCGATCGAGCCGCTCGATATGGACGCTCTTATCGGGAAAATCGTCTCCGATCATCCGTCGGCAACTCCCGAAGAGCTCTGTGCGGAGATCGCAAAAGCCCTTATTTCCGCCCGTTCCGATCCGTAAATACCGCCTATTCTCTCCCCGGTTTTCCGTATGACTATACGCTGTCGGGCGTCGAAAGCTCCCACGCGCTTATGAATTACGTGACCGAGTCGGTCGTCCTCGTGTTAAAGCCAAAGGCGGGAACCGACACCGACGGGCTGATTTCGGAGCTGAAAAGCAAGGTGAACAGGGACTGGGAATATAACGGCGAGGAAAACGACCCCGACACGGTTTTCGCGAAGGCGATAGACGGCAGGGTGTTCTTCGCACTCTATCACAGCGACCTCCCTGCATTGACCGAATGTGCGTCGAAACCCGAGGAGATCGTCGGCATTTTCCGCAATTACTGCCGTAACCACCCGGACGCCGACTGCGCCGGAATGGCCTCTTACCTTGCTTACGGGCAGAACTTCGATGCGCTGTACGCAAGGAAGGTCAAAGAGGGTATGCTGAAAGGGCTGAGCGGATACAGGAACGACGGCAGTTTTGACGAATCGCCCTTCACCGGATTTTCCGACGGCGCGATATTCTGCCCGCAGGTCGATCCCTCCGCCTTCCTCGGATACGTTTTTCGTGTCCCGGACGGCGAAAAGGTCGATGATTTCGTCTCGGAGCTCCGCAAAAAGGCAAATCCGGGCTTCAACGTCTGCACCGTCCTCGCGCATATAACCGTCGAAACGGTGGGTATTTAGGTTCTCTTTTTTTTGTTGGGCTGTTTGGGAAGAAATTAAAAAAAACGGAAAAACGCCCGGCAGGCGTTTTTCTATTTTATTTTTTCTTTTTTATATCTGATTAGCGTATATC
>JAGHTD010000005.1 GCA_018065475.1 Candidatus Colimorpha enterica | reverse complement strand
TCCTTGACGAGCATTCCGGCAGGTCTTGCGTGAAGCCCCGCCTCGTCCTTTATCGTATATTCAAACTCTTTCATCTTTTCACCATTTTGGGTCGTTCTTTGCCAAAAGCGCCGCCTGTTTTACGGCTTCGAGATCGTCGCCGCAAAAAGAGGAGAGGGAAGCGGCGATCGCACCCTCGGCGATCGGGCTGTCGATGAGCGACACGTTGCCGAATCCGAGCTCTTCGATGACCATTTCCGCAGTCATTACGGCGCTTCCCATATCGACGAGAACGACAACGCCGTCCTCGGAATAAACGCTTTCTATTGCGTTCTTTATCTTGTCGTAGCTCGTGCCGTAACCGCCGAAGCCGTCGCCTCCCGCCGCCGCGATCGGGCAGCCGTCAGCCATTATCTTCGTCGCGTCAAGCACACCCTCTGCGAGCTTCTCGCTGTGAGAAACGATTACAATTCCGACCATTCTTCAACCTCTTACAGTGCGTCGGCTATGACTTCAAGCAGATATGTGAAGGAGGTCGCGCCGGGATCCTGGTGTCCGATGCTTCTTTCTCCGATATAGCTTGCTCTGCCTTTGGTGGCGGCTATCGTTTTGGTGTATTCGACACCCTCGCGGGCGGCTTTTACGCCGCAGAGGACGGCATCTTTGCTGTCAAGTCCGCCGTTTATCCCGTTTTCGATCGCTTCGAGAGCGGGGATCATCGAGTCGAGCATCGTCTTTTCGCCTTTTACCGCTTTGCCGCGCTGCATAACGCCCTCGACGGACGCTTTAAGGCAGGCGGTGAGGTCGGCAATATTCATTTCCGTTTTGCCGTTCATCACGACGCCGGAACGCATGAAAGCCGTGCCGTAGAGAGGGCCTGCCGAGCCGCCGACCGCCGAAACGAGAGTCATTCCCGCCGTCTTTAAGACAGTGCCTATATCCTTGTCTCCGAGAGGGGCGATCTTCGCTTCGACAGCCGCAAAACCGCGCGCCATGTTGATCCCGTGGTCGCCGTCGGCTATTGCGTTGTCAAGATCGGTAAGAAACTCCTTTTCCTGTTCCATACGTTTGCCCATCAGCGCGATGATCCCGATAACCTGTTCTGTATTCATAACGTGTCTCCTTTTGCCATGCGGAATATCCCCGCGGGGCATCGGTCATTCTTTTTCGACCCTTATCACTCTGCCGCCCTTTTCGGCAGACTCGGCGAGGAGGTTGATGATCCTTATCGTCTCAGCCGCGCCTCTGACGTGGTTTTTGCCGTGATCCTTTTCACCCTGCGCAACGTCCGAAAAATGGGCGATCTCGGAGGTATAACCGCTTTCCGCCGAAAGATCGACGCCGAAGGGCTCGCCTTCGATCGGATATACTGTGACCTTGCCGTTTAAGTCGGTGACGGTCGCCTTCTCGAAGCATACGCGGTATTCGGAGGTGAAGGGGTAGTTCATCAGCGACCAGTCAGCCATAACGGTCGCGGCAAACTCTTCGTACATGAACATCGTCGTCACGCCGTCGATCGCGCTGAAACCGTCCTTGCTCTTGCAGAATATCTTGTCGGGCGTGCCGAAAAGATACAGGCACATATCGACGTCGTGAATATGCAGATCGTGCAGGCAGGAGCCGAAGTTTTCCTTTTTCATTATCCAGTTTTCGGAGCTCCAGAGCGGAGGCGAGCTCAGTCTCTGAAAGAACGCCGACTTGACCTTGCCGTATCTTCCGTCCGAAACGACGTCTTTAAGGTATTCGTACTCGGGGAAGAAGTGCAGGCACTGACCGATCATGAGCCGTTTGCCAGCCTTTTTCGCTTCGTCGAGCATTTCGAGGCAGTCCTCGTAGGTCGTCGCCATCGGCTTTTCACACATAACGTGATAGCCGCGCCTCAGCATATCAATGCCCACGCTTTTGTGGAGAGGGGTGGGAAGGCAGATGTCGATGATGTCGATCTTCTCGTTTGCGAGCATTTCGTCAAGATCGGTGTACTTGTGAAAATCCGAAACGACGGTCTTGTCGTCCTCGTTGATGTTTATGTCCTTTTTCTCGGTGAAGGATTTTTCGTTTCTTGCGTAAACTGCGACGAGCTTCACCTTTCCCGCTTTTTCGAGCTCTCTGTAACTCGACTCGTGGACGCGGGCGATCCCGCCGTAACCTATAATTGCCGCGTTAAGCATTTCTTCTCCTTACGCCTTGAAAGCTATTGTGTCTGCGGGGGCGTCAAGAAGCGATTTGAGCTGATCGTCGAGCTTCATGAGAGTGAGGGAGAAGCCCTCCTGCTCGATCGAGGTCATATAGTTGCCGACGAAGGTCTTGTAAATCTCTATGCCCTTGGAGGCAAGAACGTCGTGAACGTGGTTGTTGATAAGGTAAAGCTCCATGAGGGGAGTTCCGCCGGAACCGTTGACGATGAGGGCGACTTCGCTTCCGGAATAGTCGATGTCTGCGAGGATCTTGTTGAGAAGCACGTCGGCGATATCGTTTGCGGGCTTCAGGGTGTCTCTGTAAACGCCGGGCTCGCCGTAGATGCCGATACCGACCTCCATTTCGTTCTCGGCGAGGACGAATCCGGGCTTTCCCGCAGAGGGGATCGTGCTCGGATTGATAGCCACGCCCATGGTGCGCACGTTGTCGATTGCCTTCTGAGCCGCCGCCTTGACTTCTTCGAGAGACGCGCCGGTTTCGGCCATAGCTCCCGCGATCTTGTGTACGAGAACGGTGCCCGCAACGCCTCTTCTTCCGACGGTGTAGAGACTGTTATCGACCGCGACGTCGTCGTTCGTGACGACCATATCGGTCGTGATGTCGTCCATCTGTGCCATTTCGGCAGCCATCTCGAAGTTCATGATATCCCCGGTGTAGTTCATGGGGATCATAAGCACGCCCTTGTCGGTCGCAACGTGCTTGATCGCCTCGTAGATATGATCGGCGGACGGGGAAGTGTAGATAGCGCCCGCTACCGCGGCGTCAAGCATTCCTTTTCCGACGTAGCCGCCGAACGACGGCTCGTGTCCGCTTCCGCCTCCGGTTATGATCGCTACCTTGCCGGTCTTCTTTTCCCTGCGTACGATGATACCGTCGCAGTCGATGGGTTTTATCTTGTCGGGATGTGCCTTGAACAGTCCCTCGAGCATTTCCTTTTCAACGTTATCGACGCTGTTTATAAACTTTTTCATTTCATTCCTCCGTTTTCGCTGATCTAAGCGAACAAATAATAATTATTCATTTAAGTATAACAT
>JAGHTD010000117.1 GCA_018065475.1 Candidatus Colimorpha enterica | reverse complement strand
CCTTCCTCATCATGTCCGTCCTCGGCGGCCTCGCCGGCTATCTCAACCTAAAACACATCATCATTCCGGATGTCGATTTCGGTATCGTGAGGTCGGTGAGGGGCTTCAATATCCTCTCTCTGCTTCTTGAAGCGTTTACGCTCGCAGAGGTCGGGCTCAACTGCTTCCTCGTCAATTCGCCCATCATATACATTCAGGGAGTCCTCGGAATAATCTATATTCTCTTCCTTCCCGTTCTCGACGCGGAGGTGAAAAAATGGACTCTGTAAACTACATCCTTTTCATCTGCGTTGCCGCGCCTGCGCTGCTTATGCTCCTGCCGATCGAAAAACATTCGAGAAAGGTCATCGTCTTTCTGCTGATCGGAATGTTCGCCTGCCTGTTCGTCAGCGAGGTGAACGGTATGCTCTACGGGTTCTGCCGTTCGGGCATCTACTACTTCACCACCAACATCACCCCTGTGACGGAGGAGATAGTCAAGATCCTGCCCATTCTCTACTATTCTCTGCTCTTCTCCAACAAACGGCACGATATAATAACCGTCTCGTTTGCCACCGGCGTCGGCTTCGCTATTCTTGAAAATCTCATCGTTCTCATTCAGAATCAGAACAACATCGACTTCGGCTTCGCCATCGCACGCGGGTTCAGCTCGGGGCTTATGCACTGTATCTGCACCGTGTTCGTCGGCTTCTTCGCCGCGTTTGCAAACAAGAGCCGCAAGACCTTTCTCGTCGGAACGGTGTCCTCGTTGACGCTTGCGATCGTCTATCACTCGATATTCAATCTGCTCGTGCAGGCGGATTCGGTCGCCGCACGCCACGTCGGGCTTTTCCTCCCCCTCGCGGCGTATATCCTGCTGAGTATATTCAGTCTCGTCAGAAAGAAACAGCGTTAAGAAATAATGCAAAAGGACAGCTCCCGCGGAGCTGTCCTTTTTTCTTTTTTAATTATTTCCCCTTGATATACACGTTGCACTCGGTGAAGGTCGAGCTCATTATGTAGCCCGAAATGCCCGCGCCGGACTTGACGGTGCCGTTCATTCTCGACGCATACATATACATCCTTATGTCGGTTATATGCTTGCCGTCATCGACGGTCTTTATCACGCCGTCGTTGAGGTTCAGGAGCTTGCCCGTATCGCTGAGGACGTTTTCCCATCTGCGTTCGTCCGTCTCGATCATCGCGTAGTCACGGCAGGCAACGCCGAGCCGTTCGATCGGGTCGGGAGCGGCGTCGGTCTTCGTCCATGAGTAATAGACGTAGATCGGCTTACCCGACGTCCCGACGTTGAGTGAAACGCCCTTCGTCGGATCGGGGTTATCCGCCACGGAATAATCGTCCCTTGCGCACCTGTAAACAGCGCCGTTATATTCAAACTGCGAAACGTGCTCTTTCCCCACGGTGAGCATAATATCGTAGAGGGCGTAGGAATATCTCCCCCTCCTCGTCTCCGCAGAGGAAGGCGCATAGCGCGAATAGCCGATATAGACGTATTCTCCGCCCGCACCCTTGTTTAAGTCCATATCTATGCAGACGGTGCAGCCGAGAGTCAGAAGATCCATCTTCGCTTCGTTCTCGCTCTTGCCGTGTCCGACGTAGATCGTGCTCATAACGGTCTTTTTGTCGTCAAAGCCCATGTGGATATAGACCGACGAGTTTGGATCGCCTTTCAGCCCGTTTTCTCCCTCTTTCAGCGAGAGAGCGGTGAGAGACTCTCCGTCGTAAACCGCTCCGCTGACCGAAATCGACGTGAGCGGACAGCCGGGATTCGACGCAAGCGAGGTCGTGTAGTAGAGATAATACGAGCCCTTTGCGTCGTTTATCATATCTCCGGCGCGTGTGTAGGTCACACCGCCGACCTCTATCGTCGCGGGAGCGTTCTTATCCTTCGTGACGTAACGTATGATCGAGGTTATCGCGTCCTTTGCAAGGTTTGTCCTGCTGACGCCGATGTAAGAGCAGTTGACGTTCTGCGTCGAAGCGTTTCTGAAAACGTCGTCGCCAGGGCTGACTGCGATATTCGCCTGTTTGATCTCGCTGTCACAGCAGGTACTGAGCATCTGCATACACAGCTCGCTGCCCATCCACTCTATTCTTTGCTTTTCGGCGCCGGTGAGTGAGCCGGGATCCTTGACGTATTTGCCTATCTCGAAGCTCGAAACGTATATGGACGAGATGTAGGTCTTTTCGACCGGCTTCTCTTCCCTGACGTACATATATACCGGGACGTTGCCCTTCGGTGAACCCTTGACGAAGAAACCGAGATTGTGCGGTTCTGCCCTGTTCGGAGTTTTGACATCCCTGACGGTACAGAATCCGTCAACCGTCTCCGCCTTCGACGTTACGATTATATCGTCGGGTGTCAACGGCGCCTTGCCCTCCGTCGGGCCGAGAACGTAAAGCCCTTTGCCTCTCAGAGATGATTTTTCCCATCCGACGCTCTCGCAGTCCTCGGGAAGAAGCTCCAAATACGCCGACATCTGAAGCAGACCGGAGCCCTCTCCGCTGCAGGACGGGAAGGTGTATGAATGGTTGTGGTATATTCCTCTCGAATAGTCCGAGAGAGGCGATCTGCCCGCGCAGAAGTAAGGGAGTTCAAAGAACACGCCGACCGAGGCGTATGCGCCGTTTCCGATCGAACCGAACGAGGTCGGAACGGACGAGCACATCGGGGTAGAGGTGTAGGATCTTACGCCGTAAATCGCCCTGTACGGGTTGTAGGTCGTAGAATAGCAGATCTTCGTCTCGATATTCTCAAATCTGCTCGTCATAACCTGACCGCCGCCGACGTCCTTGACGGTATCAGCCGCCAATCCGCCGGTAAGATCATAGTCATATACTTTCAGCCCGAGCGCGGAAGCGTAATCGGCGACGGAATCCCTGCCTTCTTTTGAAGTCTTGCCCGCGACGATCACGAAACCGGAGAGGTATTCGGTGCCGGAGGTGAAGGAGACCGACGGCTTGAAATACAGGTATCTTCCCTTGTCGTTCCAATGGGCATATTCCGTCGCGGTGTCCTCGTCGTTGCCGACGTTGAAGTTGAAGGCGTTGCCGCCGCAGAACATATTGACCGGCTCGTAGCCCGCAGGAACGTCGCCGAGCTTTTCCCTCACCTGAATATCGGCAAGGATCGGGCTTCCCGCAGATGAATAGGATGTATAATATACCGTGTCGCCCACGGGGGTGGTCCCGCACGAGGTGTAGGATGCGTTTCCGAATACGATCGACGCCGAAGAATCCTTCGCCGAAACGCGGATGTCCCTTATCGCCGCGTCGGCGTCGGTCGTGACGATGTAGCCGAGGGAGCTGTATTTGCCCGACAGAGGCGTGAGATTGACGTCAATAACGCTGTAGCCCGTCTTTGTGAGCTCTGCCTTTGCCGCCGTCTCGGTGTCTTCGACCGAAAGGGACAGCTTTGAAATATACCTATCGCCGTCAACAGTCTCGCCGTCGTTGATATTTACGGGATTCTTCTTGACGAACATGAATATGCTCTGCGCGTCCTCGTCGGTATTGGCGTTGAGGTTGGCGGGCGAAAGCTCGCCGAAGTTCTTTACCGCCGTATAGCCCGAGGGGACGGAGCTGTTTCCGTATTTTACGACGATGAGGTCGTTAAGCTCATCCGAGCAGATAGGATCGCCGAGGCGCGTGCTTCTTGACAGATACAGGGCGTTCCACCGCTTCGCTTCGTTTCCGTTGATGTTTGCGGGTTTTCCGCCGGAGCAGACCGCCTCGTATTTGATGTAATTGCCGTTCTGCGAGTCGTAGATGACCTCCGGTATAGGCGTGAACTCCTCGTCGTCCCCGTCCACGAAATAATCGTAGATGAACTTGATGAAGATCGCTACGAGTGCGATGATCATCGCGGCAAACACGATGTACGACAGCGCGATAGCGGCACAGCCGAGCAGACCAAATATCGTACCGATGACTCCGCTTCCTATACCCGCCGCGCAGATAGCCCACGCAGAGGACGCTACGCCCCATACTGCGAATCCCGCAAAATGAGCAAGGAGCGAGGTGGTAAGGACGGTGACACCGTAAGCGATACCTATGACCGCAGACGCCATTTCAAGCATCGTCATGATCTCGCTCAGCGCTCTGTCGATCTTGTCGGGATTGGTCAGACTGTCGTATATCTGACCTGCGGAGTTCGCTCTCATCGCTTCTTCGGTGAGGGCGACCTTCTTTTCATATACGGTCTGGTCGGTCCCTTCCCATACGGAAACGGATTCCCCGCCGTTATAGTCCTTTATTTTGGGTTTGATAACGTCAAGCTGTGTGTTGGCTTTTTCTGTGATCTCGCCGTCGTTAACGAGATAGATCGCCGCAAACGCGATGCCCGAAAGTCTGACCGTCGCGATCTGCCCGTCGGTCAGCGCTCTGACGAGGGGATAGATCGCCCTCATGTCCTCTTTCGTCGTATAATTCATATCGCCGAGAGAGACAATATAATCTCCGAGCTTCGTTTCGCCGTCGTAGGCGTATCCGTTGAGGACGTCGTAGGCGTAAAGATAGAAAATATCTCCGTCGTCAACGTCCACCTCACCGCCCGCGTATATATCCTCAAAGAGCTTGTCGGGTATTTCGGTCGGATTTCCGGATCTCTCATCCGGGAGCTCCGCCCTGTTGCCGTTTTCGGCGTAATTGAGCTCTGCCGTGTGGAAACGCGAGGCAAAGCTCTGCAATGGATCGACAAGCTCTGACGCTATGGCATTGTACTTTATATCGTATCCGCTGACGTCGCCGTCGCCTTCAAGCTCGGCGATCATATCGCCGTAGCCGGATACCCTTGCCGCCCACTTGTCGTCGCCGTACTCGGCGACGCCGGGGACGAGCGCGTTGCAGAGAGCCGCAACCACAGACTTGCTCGAACGTGCAAGCAGTTTCTTGATAAACGCGACGTCGCAGTTACCGCCGAGGAGATAGTCTCCCAGCCCGGTATTATTCATTTCGTCTATATACAGACAGTTGAGAATATCAGCGGCGACCTTTGCCGCAGGGCTTCCCGTGCGATAATTCTTTCCGAACTCGGTCACCGACTTCATCAGCTCGTCGGGGAGGTTGCCAAGCCGGGCGATCTCCTTCTCCGCGATCTGACCGTATGAAAAGTCGGAATAGCCCGCGTTCATCTGAAGGAGCGAAAGTCCCGTAATGCTGTCTTCGCGTTCGGAGGTCGTCTTGTAGCCGATGACGTATATCCCTTCGTCCTCGTCGTCCTCCTCCCATCTGTTGATGTTCTTTTCAACAGGGGTGAAGCCCGCCTTTTTGCAGGCGCTTATCGCCGCCGAAAGCGATGAACCCGAGAAGATCTGAAGATCGGAGATATATGTCGAGGCGAGAATCACAACATCATCGACAGAATCGGCGACAGAGGCAAAGACCATCGCCGCAGAAAGGATGACCGAGACAAGTGCGATGATAAGGCGCCTCGGAGATCTGTTCACTTGTTCAGTCTGAGGATACATCCTTTTTTGTGCCTTTCTTTCTGATAATATAGACAACCGTGAACGCGGCGGCGATGCCGAGGGACATAAGCACCACGACCGCACGTTTTCCGTGACCGATCGCCGAGCCCTCTGCCCTGACCTTTCCGCTCGTCGCCTTTACGTCCTCTATCTTTCCGACGGTAAAACCGCTGTCAA
>JAGHTD010000331.1 GCA_018065475.1 Candidatus Colimorpha enterica | reverse complement strand
AAGTATAAAATGAGCTAAAATGTTTTCAAACGGAGAAAAACCATGCACAGACTGTTTATCGACAGATCGATGACCGACGGGCAGACCGTCACCGTAAGAGGCGACGACGCCAGGCATATCGGTTTCTCTCTCCGTATGAGATGCGGAGAAAAGATCTCCTGCGCCTGCGAAGGCAGGGCTTATCTCTGTGAGATAATCGGCTTCACATCCGACAGCGTTTCGATGAAGATCCTTTCCGAGGAGGAGGGGAGCGAACCGCCGGTCGGGATCATACTTTATCAGGCGCTTCTCAAAGGAGACGCCCTTGACGGGGTGTTCAGACGCGCCGTCGAATGCGGAGCGACGGAGATCGTTCCGTTCTCGTCCTCCCACTGCATAGCAAAGGCGGGAGACGGATTCGACAAGAGGATGCAGAGACTTGAAAAGATCGTAAGAGAAGCGGCTATGCAGAGCGCAAGGACCGTGATCCCGCGTCTCCGCCGCCCTGTCGGATTTTCCGAGGCGATAAGAGAAATGTCGTCTCTTTCCCTTCCCCTTATCTGCCACGAGGGAGAAGGCACGCAGCCAATAGGAAAAATACTTGCGGCGGGAAAAAGCGGCAGCATAGGCATCGCGATAGGACCCGAAGGCGGATTTTCCGACGAAGAGGTCAATGAGGCGAAAAGTCTCGGCGTGATACCCTGCGGTCTCGGCAAAAGGATCCTGCGCGCCGAAACGGCGTCGGCGTTCGCCATATCCTGCGTCAGCTGCATCAAAGAACTTAGTTAATTATTTTCACATTCCGGAGGAATTATATTATGTCAAGCAAACTTTTTCAGGGAATCATCTACCAGCTTAAAGATACGGTAGGAAAGACGGTCGGTGTCCTCGACGAAAACGGCGTCGTCATCTCCTGTTCCGATCTCTCCAAGATAGGCACAACACGTCAGGAAGTAAGGGATGAGCTCATCTACACCGCTGACGTTCTCCGTTACGGCGGCTCCATCTACCGCCCTCTCGGCAACGGCTCGAGAAGAGAATACACGATCTTCGTTGACGGAGAAGACGCAGAGGCGGAAGAGCTCGTCGGCATCCTTTCTGTCACGCTCAGCAGCATAAAGAACCTTTACGACGACAAATACGACAAATCTTCCTTCATCAAGAACGTCGTGCTTGAAAACATCCTTCCCGGAGACATCTATCTGAAATCCAAGGAGCTCCATTTCTCCAACGAAGCGCGCCGCGTCGTCCTCATCATCAAGTTCAACGGCAAAAACGACGTCGTTCCCTTCCAGATGGTACAGGATATGTTCCCGGACAAGAACAAGGACTTCGTCATCAGCGTCGGCGAAAACGACATCGTCCTCGTCAAGGAAGTCCGTCCCGATTCCGATTTCAAGACGATCGAGAAGATGGCACAGACGATCTCCGACACCATAAGCACCGAGTATTTCACAAAGGTCACGATCGGTATCGGCAGCATAGTCGATTCGATCAAGGAGCTTTCGCGTTCCTATAAGGAAGCGCAGACCTCGATTGAGGTAGGAAAGGTCTTCGACAACGAGAAGAACATCCTCAGCTACGAATATCTCGGCATAGGCCGTCTCGTATATCAGCTTCCCACCACCCTCTGCGAGCTCTTCCTCTCGGAGGTGTTCGACCGCGGCTCGCTCGACAATATCGACAAGGAAACCCTTCAGACGATCCAGGCGTTCTTCGACAACAACTTAAACGTGTCCGAGACCGCAAGAAAGCTCTACGTCCACAGAAACACCCTCGTTTACAGACTTGAAAAAGTACGCAAGATCACGGGGCTCGATCTCCGTGAATTCGACCTTGCGATAACCTTCAAGGTCGCCCTCATGGTCAAAAAATATCTTATGTCAAAGCCCGCAAAGTATTGATGGGCAGATTACAGGAGAAAAACGTTAAATGATTGAATTCAAAGACGTCACAAAGGTTTACCCCAACGGCACGGAAGCGCTCAACGGTGTCAATCTGACGATCAACGACGGTGAGTTCGTATTCATCGTCGGAGCATCGGGAGCAGGTAAGTCAACGATGACCAAGCTTCTCACCCGTGAGGAAAAGCTGACGGGCGGTTCAATTACCGTCAACAACTTTGACCTCAGCAAAATGCCGGACAGAAAAGTGCCTTATTATCGCAGGCAAATCGGAGTCGTATTCCAGGACTTCCGCCTTCTCGACGATATGACGGTATATGAGAACGTCGCGTTTGCAATGCAGATCATCGGAGAATCGGACAAGACGATAAAACGCCGTGTCCCCTCCCTGCTTTCGATCGTCGGTCTTCAGGACAAGGCGTCCTGCTTCCCCTCACAGCTTTCGGGCGGTGAACAGCAGAGAGTCGCGCTTGCCCGTGCGCTGGCAAACAACCCCAAAACGATCATCGCCGACGAGCCGACGGGCAACATAGACCCCAAGCTCAGTATGGAGATCATGAACCTTCTTATCAAGATAAACGGCAAAAACAGGACCGTCATCGTCGTCACGCACGAAAAGGACCTTGTCGATTACTTCCGTAAGAGGGTCATCACCATAGAGCACGGCGTAGTGGTCGGAGACAGAGAAGGAGGCATGTTCGATGAAAAGGTATAAGCCTTCCTTCTTCATAAAGCAGGCATTCAAGGGAATGTTCCGCAACGGGATGATGACGGTCGCCTCGGTGATCGTGCTCCTCGCCTGCCTCACCGTCCTCGGCTCCTTCACTATGCTCGTATTCAACATCGACTTCAACCTAAGCTCGCTTGAAAGTCTCAACGAGCTCGTCGCCTTCGCCGACACAACGACCGGCTACACCGAAAACAGCTCGGTCAAGCTCCCCGAAAAGATGATGTCCTCCGACGGACGCCTTCTTCTCGGCTGGTCACTCCGACGCGGAACGACCGAGCCGGAGTTCGCCCCCGGTCAGATATACAAGCTCTCACCCGACGACGCCGTCGGTGACAACGTCACCTTCTACGCCGTATGGGACGGAGAATACAAGCCCGAGGACATCCGTATCGTCTATTACTCCTGCGGAGTAAAGGTCAATGAGGCCGTCGGACTTGACGAAACCGTTTACCACGACGGCGACAAGATCAACTTAATGGGCAATCTTACGGCAAGAGGAAGCTCGGTGGAGTTCCTTGGCTGGTCGTCGATCCCCAACGCCGCAGACCGTGAGTTTACTGGCGGCGAATCCTACAAGGTGCTCGCCGAAAGAGCGAAGGACGGCGTGATCAGTCTTTACGCGGTATGGAGCGAAAAGCCCGTATTTGCGAGATATTCGATCACCTACGAAGCGGGCAACATCGCGGAGCAGGAAATGCCGAACGACGCCGAAATGCGTCTTCAGTCGGTAAAGAACGCAGTAAACGCTCTTCTTGACGGCGAAAACATCGAAAGCATCAGATTCGTCTCGAAGGAAGAGACGCTTGAAAGCGAGATGGAACAGCTGAAGGACTACGAGGGACTTGAGCAGTTCTTCTCCGGCTCCGACAACCCCTATCCCGATACCTTCATCATCACCTACGGAGACGGAGCGGATATCAAGTCTATCGAAAACCGTCTCATGACGATCTCCGACATTTACAAGATTCGCTGCAACAGCGACATTGCCGAGAACATCTCCGGTCTGAAAAACGGTATTTCCGTCATCTTCTTCTGGTTCTCGGTCATCCTCTTCGCGGTCAGCGTGCTCGTCATCGTCAACACCGTCAAGCTCGCCGTCGAATACCGTTCCAAAGAGATCGTCATCATGCGTTACATCGGAGCGACAAAGAGCTTCATCGCGCTTCCCTTCGAGCTTGAAGGCGCGATAATCGGTCTGTTTGCAGGCACCGTATCCTTCATCCTTCAGTGGATCGCCTACGGTTACGTATCAAAGCTGATCATGACAAGACTTCAGATGGTCTCGGTCATGAGT
>JAGHTD010000022.1 GCA_018065475.1 Candidatus Colimorpha enterica | reverse complement strand
ATCTTCGACTACAAGTTCGTAGGTCTTTCCCACAACACCCTCCGCGGTGCGGCGGGCGGTGCCGTCCTTATCGCGGAGCTCCTCACCAAGCTCGGATATATCACCAACAAATGATGAAAAAAACCTGTCTGATAATCGTTTTTCTCCTGCTCCTTGCCATGCCGTTCACGGTATCGGCAGAGAACGGCACCGTCCCGGGCGGTACCGTCACCGACGTTGATACTCTCGCCGAGGCGTTCGGAGGGAGCGAATACTGCCTCGTGCGTGAAAACGGTATCTTTCTCATCGGCGACTGCGTTCTCTCGTCTCCCGTCGTCATAGACGGTGCCGAGCTCAACGTTGAGGGAGGAGGATGCAGTATCACGTCGGCAGAAGGCGGCTCGCTTTTCGTCCTTCGGAACGGCGCGTCGCTCCGGCTCGGCAACACGGCCGCCGCGGCAGCTTCCGAGGCGGTCATCCTCTCGGGAAACAACGGTAAGGGAGACTCCCTCATCACCGTTGACGCTTCATCGACGCTCACGGTCTGTCAGGGCGCGATAATCGAGAACAACATCTCCGACTCCGACGGAGGAGCGGTCTTCTCTCTCGGCACCGTTATCATGCAGAACGGCACGATCTCAAACTGCCGTTCGGCAGGAAAGGGCGGAGCCATATACTGCGAAGGCAAGCTCACCTTAAACGGAGGAAAGATCTCCTCCGTCTCCGCCTCCGAAGGCGGCGCAGTTTACGGGAATGAGAAAAGCGAGATCATGCTCACCGGCACCGAGATACTCTCCGCGTCTGCCGAAAACGGCGGAGCCGTCTTTTCCTCCGGCAAGGTCATTCTTTCCGCAAGCTCGATAAGCGGCTCGGAAGCCAAAAACGGCGGTGCGTTCTATATCAGCGGCGAGTTTGACGTTGCCGGCGGTCAGATGCTGAACTGCAAGGCATCCGAAAACGGCGGTGCGCTCTTCAACGCAGGGAAAACCGATATTCTCAACGGCTATATCTCCGACTGCAAAGCCGAAAACGGCGGCGCGGTCTTCAATTCCGGCGAGCTTTCTTATGCCGGCGGATACATCGAAAAATCAAGTGCCGAAAAAGGCGGGCTGATCTATAACGGCGGAAACTTCGTTCATCTTGACGGTAATCTCGCCTCCGGCACCGCGTCACTCGGCGGTGCGGTATTCAACGAAGGCACCTTTTCCCATTCATCTGGAAGTCTCCTTCTGAACAAGGCGGATTTCGGCACGGCGATATTCAATCTCGGCACCCTTTCCTTCCCCGATTACCCTTACATTGATCCCAAATACGACGTATTTATGGCCGTCAACTGCGAGAACTGCGGGATAGTATGCGACAGCGTGCCACCCGCCGCCTCGGTAGCCCGTCTTACCGTCGGAAAATACGAAAACGGAAAAGCAGTACCCTTCTGTGAGGAAGGCATTACGGTCATTACCGGAAGCGAAGTCAAGGCGGCGTCGGAGCATTTCGCGCTCAGCGATTACGGCTCTTCAAGTTGGAAGCTCGTTGACGGAAAGACGGTCAGAGTGAAAAAACTGACCGAAAAGCCGTTATTCTACATCCTTCTCGTCCTTGCGTATATCGCAGTCATAACGGCGATCGCGCTTCCCATCATCATCCACGACAAAAAGAAGGCGTCAAGAGCATGAGAGAAGAAGACAGGATAAATCAGAGCCGGTATTACGAGGGCATAGTCTCGGTCCGCACGCTGATAGAGAACTGTCAGAAAAAGGCGGCTGACGGGGAATATTTCAACGGCAGGAAGATCGTGAAGGTCTGCGTTTCCGAAGACAGAAAAGCCAAAAACGGAAGCGAATACCGTTGGCTTTCCGCAAGAGCGGAAGAACTCGGATTCCTTCTTGACGTGATCCCGTCCGAAGTTCTTGACGGTATGGTACAGGGCACGACGCACGGCGGAATCATCGCCGAGGCGGGCGAACGTTCGCTTCCCGCCCTCACGGCTGAGATCGCCGAAAGATCACGATTTGCAGTTATGCTCGACGGCATCGAGGATCCATTCAATTTCGGTTACTGTCTCCGCTCGCTCTACGCGGCGGGGTGCGACTGCGTGATACTGCCGGAACGGAACTGGATGGCGGTATCCCATATAGTCTGCAAGTCCTCCGCCGGAGCGTCCGAGCTTCTCCCGATGTATATTCAGTCTGCCGAGGAAACCGCGGAGATCTTCCGCTCGGTCGGCCATAAGGTCGCCGCCGCCGATTTAAGAGACAGCGTCCCGATCTACGACGCCCCGCTCTCCTTTCCAATACTGCTGATCATCGGCGGTGAAAAAAGAGGCATCTCACGCTCGGTGCTCAATAAATGCGACGTAAGAGTAAGGATCGACTACGGAAGGGAGTTCAGCGCTTCCCTCTCCGCCGCTTCTGCCGCTACCGTCGTCGGCTTTGAAATATACAGACAGAATCGGAATAAATAGTTCAATTTTTTTCATATAACACTTGACAAACCGCCTGCTCGGTGGTATAATATATGATGTTGATTGAATGCGCCCGTAGCACAGCGGATAGAGTACTCGGCTACGAACCGATTGGTCGGAGGTTCGAATCCTCTCGGGCGCGCCATGTAAAAACCCACTTTTGTCTACCAGACAAAAGTGGG
>JAGHTD010000107.1 GCA_018065475.1 Candidatus Colimorpha enterica | reverse complement strand
CTTTTTTTATTTTACGGAGGAAAAAATGATATACGATGCTGCGATAATCGGTGCGGGAGTGGTCGGCGGAATGATCGGCCGCGCGCTTTCCGCTTATGATCTCAAAATATGTATGCTCGAGAGCAAGGGCGACGTCGCTATGGGTGCTTCACACGCCAATTCCGCTATCGTCCATGCCGGATTCGACTGCGAGCCCGGCACTCTCAAGGCAAAGCTGAACGTCAGGGGCTCCGAGATGATGGAGGAAACTGCGCGTCAGCTCGGCGTTCCCTATTACAAGAACACCTCGATAGTCATCGGCTTCGAGGGTGACGAAGAAAAGATAAAGCACCTTTACGACAAGGGTATCGCAAACGGAGTTAAGGAGCTTTCGGTCATCTCCGGAGACGAGGCGAGAGCACTCGAACCCCGCCTTTCGGATAAGGTCGAATGTGCGCTCCTCGCAAAGACCGGCGCGATAATATGCCCCTACGAGCTCACGATCGCCGCAGTCGGCAACGCCATGGACAACGGCGCCGAGCTGAAGACCGATTTTGAGGTGAAGTCGATCACCGAAAAGGACGGCGTATATACCGTTTCGTCCGACACGGAGGAAATCAGGGCAAAATACGTCATCAACTGCGCGGGCGTCTATTCCGATAAGATCGCCGGAATGGCAGGAGTCTGCGACTTCACGATCACGCCCCGCCGCGGCGAGTATTTCGTGCTCGACAAGGAGTGCGGAAAGACCGTTTCGGCAACGATATTCAGAGCCCCCACGGCAATGGGCAAGGGTATCCTCGTCACGAGGACAGTTGACGGCAACCTCCTTCTCGGCCCCACGGCGGAGAACATCGAGGACAAGGAAGACGTTTCGACTACCGACAGCGGCCTCAACAGCGTAAAGGTCAGCGCCGAGGAAATGGTCCCCGGTATCCCCGTCGGCAGACAGACGATCACGACCTTCTGCGGTCTCCGTTCGGTCGGATCGACGCACGATTTCATCATCAACAATCCCAAGCCCGGCTTCGTAAACGTAGCTGGAATAGAGAGCCCCGGCCTTTCGTCTTCGCCCGCCATCGCCGAATACGTCGTCGATATGCTCGCAAAGGCGGGAATGAAGCTCGAAAAGAAGGCGGATTTCAACCCCTTCCGAAGAGGTTCCCACTGGTTCAGATCGCTCAGCATCGCGGAGAAGAACGAGGTCATCAGAAAAGACCCCGCGTACGGACGTATCGTCTGCCGCTGTGAGAGCGTCACCGAAGGCGAGATCAGAGACGCAATAGTCAGAAACCCGAAGGCGCACGACGTTGACGGCGTAAAGCGCAGGACGAGAAGCGGTATGGGACGCTGCCAGGGCGGCTTCTGTATGCCGGTAGTCATGGAGCTCCTTTCGGAGCTTAACGGCGTGCCTTACGAGAAGATCACAAAGTCCGGCAAGGGCTCTTACATCATGGTCGGAAAGACCAAGGAGAACAACTGATATGATTACGAAGGAATTGGTTATAATCGGAGGCGGCCCTGCCGGAATGAGCGCCGCCGTCGCCGCATTTGACGCCGGTGTCAGAGATCTCCTGATCATCGAAAGAGACGTCAAGCTCGGAGGTATCCTCCGTCAGTGCATACACAACGGTTTCGGACTTCACCGCTTCGGCGAGGAGCTGAGCGGCCCCGAATATGCTTACAGATACGAGAAAATGGTAGCCGAGAGGGAAATCCCCGTCAAGCTCAACACGATGGTGCTTGACATCACCTCCGACAAGGTGATCACGGCGACGAACAGCACCGACGGCGTATTTCAGATAAAGGCGAAGGCGGTCATCCTCGCAATGGGATGCCGCGAGAGGCCGAGAGGCGCGCTTGCGATCTCCGGCACCCGTCCCGCAGGTATCCTCACTGCGGGAACGGCGCAGAAGCTCGTCAATATGAAGGGCTGTATGCCCGGCAAGAACGTCGTTATTCTCGGCTCCGGCGACATCGGCCTCATTATGGCGAGGAGAATGACGCTTGAGGGCGCGAAGGTCCACGCGGTATGCGAGCTTATGCCATATTCCGGCGGCCTTGCGAGAAACATCGAGCAGTGCCTCCACGATTTCGACATCCCGCTTTATCTTTCGACTACCGTCGTCGGTATCGAGGGCAAAGAGCACCTTGAAGCCGTCACCGTCGCGCAGGTCGATGACAAGAGAAGACCCATCCCCGGCACCTTCCGCCGCATAGAGTGCGACACGCTCCTTCTTTCGGTCGGTCTTATCCCCGAAAACGAGCTGACGAAGCAGGCGGGCCTGACTCTCAGCCCCGTCACCAACGGCGCACCCGTCGACCAGGACAGAATGACCGATATCGAGGGCATCTATTCCTGCGGCAACGTCCTCCACGTTCACGACCTCGTCGATTACGTCCCCGAGGAGGCGGCTATCGCAGGCAAGTCCGCCGCCGCTTATATTAAGGGCGACTATTCTCCCGCCGAGGCAATCCCGGTGAAGACCGACGGCAAGGTGAGATACACCGTACCTCAGAAGCTCACGACGAGAGATGAGGCGAGACTCTTCTTCCGCGTCGCAAACATATTCAGAAACGTCCGTATCTTCGTGAAAGACGGGGAAAACGAGATATTCAGTCTTAAAAAGATCAAGGTCGCTCCCGGCGAAATGGAGAGCATAACCCTCAAAAAAGAGGTTATGGAAAAGCTTTCGGGCGGCGAACTTTATATAGGAATGGAGGTCGGCGAATAATGAATACGAGAGAACTGACCTGCATAGTATGCCCGAGAGGATGTCAGCTCACCGCCGTTCTCAACGACGACGGAAGCGTGACCGTAAAGGGCAATACCTGCAAAAGAGGCGAGGAGTACGCAAAGGCGGAGCTCACCCACCCTGTAAGAACGCTGACGACCACCGTCCGCACCGCCGACGGAAGCGTCCTTCCCGTAAGGACGGCACAGCCGATACCCAAGGAGCTCGTCTTTAAGGCGATGAAGGCGGTCAATGCCCTTGTCCTTGACAGACCGGTCACATTCGGCGACGTCGTGATCGCGGATATTCTCGGCACCGGAGTTGACCTCATCGCTGCCGGAATATGGAATAATGTGAAATAATGTAAACATTGTATGAAATCACTTGACAAAACCGCTGCGTTTGATTACAATACTTTCAATACCATTTGGAAAAGGTGACGTAATGAAAAAAACAGTTTTATTTGTCTCTCTCATCCTCGCTTTGATCCTTCTTTGTTCCTGCGCAGGGAATGAGGGCAAGCCGAAGGAAACGAAGGAGACCATCGACGACGGAAACGAGTACATAGCCGAACTCATCACATCCGGCAAGTGCAATTTTGAGCTTGTCAGAGAGGAAAAATGCGAGGACGGCACCAAGGACGCGGTCAAAAAGCTGAGAGATGCGCTCAAAGAGTATGTCACTGACGGCTCCGTCGATACCAACGACGATTATCCGGCGTCAAGGCAGGATCCCGAGAAGCTTGAGCTTCTCATCGGAAACACCAACCGTACCGAGAGCACCGAGATCGCCGACAAGCTTGGACTGAAATATCTCGATTATTTTATCACCGTCAAGGGCAAGAAGATCATTATATGCTCACAGAGCGGGGCGGGAACGCTGAACGCCGTCGATTACTTCATCGAGAATCTTCTTAAAAAGGACGAAAGCGGCAACGTCACGGTAAGCAGCAAGGATTCGATCGTTCACAGAGAGAAGTACGAGGTGGAAAACCCGATGCTCAACGGCGTCAATATCGCCGACTATTCGATAGTCACGAAGAAGAAGCCGAACAGCTTCGACTCCGAATGTCTTGACCTGCTTCGCAGAGGTATCGCCGCAAAGACCGGCTGCCTGCTCCCCGTCATCACCGACACGGAGAACGCGGAACACGAGATCGTGATCGGTGAAGCCGACAGAGATCTCAACAATGAACTCAACGTCGATATGTACGTTGACGAAGGGCGCTACACCGTAAAGGGAGGGGACGGGACCGTTTCTCTCACTTACGGACACAATAACAATTCAGTAGCCGAAGGAGTGAATGCACTTATCATGAGTATTAACGAAAACGGATCATTTGAAGACAAGACGGGAAGCGCCGACGTAGGCAAGCTTCTCCTCACCGCTTACGGCGTATCCGACGCGCATAACTGCTTTGCGATGCTCGATCCCCCCTACGTTTTCAGAAAGAACGTATCGGGCGCGATCAAGCACTTCGTAGAAAAGCAGGGGCCCGCTGACGTATTCCTTATGGGCGGAGACATGATCAGCGACTATCCGAGCTGGAACTCGTCCGGTCACTGGCCTTATAAGTATTTCCTTGAATACAGAGAGCTTGTTCAGCAGGAATGCGCAAAGGCGACGAAGGACGGCAAGGTCTTCTACGTAGGCGGAAACCACGATTACGGACAGGGTGAGCTTTCAAAGGACGGCCCCGGCATAAACGGCTCCTACAACTCCGCCAACTTCTACGACGGCATCATGGAGAAGTACTGCGGCGCACTTCCCGACAGTGAGAAGTTCGAGATCACCGGAACGCATACCGGCGACAAATATATCCTTGCTTACCACTACGAGGTCAACGGCGTCCATATCATGGCGATCTCCCCCGATCCCGATGCCGAAAACGTTTACAGCAAGCAGTCTTACGCGATGAATCCCGATGCCGTCAAGTGGGTGGACAACAAGCTGAAGGAGATCGATCCCGACGGAACGGAGGTCATCCTCTTCATGTGCCACTACCTCATCAGAGGCAAGTATTCAAGCGGTCAGGTCGGCGGTGAAAGCGAAGCTTATCACGACCTCGCTCCCGTAATGAAGGGACATAAGAATCTCGTTTATCTCTACGGTCACGTACATACGGCTACCGACAATATGGCAAAGGAATATACCTCCGAGATCGTCTTTGCGATGGACGGAAACAACAATGCGCTCGGCGGAAACAACAAGACAGAGATCTGCGAGCATACCGACCACGACTATATCTGCGCATATATGGGCGCGGGCAGAATAGACTTTGACGGCAAGTACGGCGATCTCTTCGGCAACGACGTCGTTTACGGAGACGGCGGTCTCGGTTACACCAATACCGTAAAGACCACGGCAACTCCCAAGCTCGGTCAGAGTCTCTACATCAAGGTATATGAGGACAGACTCGTATTCCAGTATATGAACTACGGCACATACGAAGGCTATTCCACCGATGATATAGTTAGACCCTACACGATCTATCTTGCAAAATAATATCAAAAGAAAGCTTCATCCTTGCGGATGAAGCTTTCTTTTTCTGTGCCTGCCGAGACCGGCGGGGAGCGGTGCTGATCCCCGCTCGTTTCCGTCAGACGGCGGCAGGGCTTATCCCGCCGGTCTCTCAGCCGGCGTGCAGGCGGTCAGGCGTCTGTCTGTGCGGCGTTCTTCTTTGCCGGGACGCATTTTCCGCCGAATAAACGGAAGATTATGCTCAGCAGGATCACGAAGGCACCGATCATCACTGCGATTATCACGGCGGGGTACGCTCCCGCGTGACCGCTCGGCGAGATATGGCGGATCATTATTCCGACGAATGCCCAGAGCACTGACGCGACCGTGACCCATTTACCGAACAGCAGTTCGATCATCACTGCGATCAGCGTTCCGACGACGAGCGCAGTTATCGTGCGGTAGAGGTCGTTGTAGAGCAGGCCGCTCCCGCTGAACTGCGAGAGATAAACGCAGGTGTTGGCGATAAGCGCCGCCACTATCCAGCCGAGATAAAGGTCAAACCCGCCGACGGCGATCACACGGCTCAGTCCCGTCGCGGAGACGGACGATATCCCGACCTCGGCGAAGATCAGCGAGACGAGCATTCCGAGGATCATTATGCAGGACAGTCCGATCGCGTCTGCGTGCCAGGAGAATATCCAACCGATATTGAATATACAGCTGACGGCGAACCACAGTCCGATCGCGTCAAGGTATTTCGGCCCGTTCTCACGGAACGCTCCGACGCCCCATTGTTCGATGACGAATATGCCCATCACGAGGTAGATGAGCCCCCATATCGCGAAGGTTATCGGTGCGGGAGTGAAGAGATTCGGATATGCCTCCGATACCTGCCCCGTCGTCTTTCCGCCGAACGGAATAAGATTTGCGAGCGCATTTACGATTATCATGGCGGCGAACGCCCCGGTGTTTACCCATTTCATTACTTTACTGTACATAGTTTGATTCCTCCGATAAGAAGACCTTATTTTTTATTATGTTTGTGAAAGGGACTTATCGGTACTACTCCAGAAGCCGCGCAAGGTATTCGAGAAGCTGATCGCTTTCCGCCGTTGACATAAACGGTCCGGGACGGACGGGAGGTTCCTTCTCCGGTCTGTCCTTGAAGGGCGAACCCATGCCGTCGCTGCGTCGTTCGGCTTCGCATTCGGCGGGAGTGCATTCGTTGATGAAGACGAACTCGACGCCGTTTTCCGGTATTATGCGGGTGACGGTCCTGCCGTTTTTGCCGCATTCGTTCTGAATTACGATTACGTTTTTCATATTGTATCTCCTTTTCATAAATGAAACGGATTATTGTGGGCGGACGGATTTCAGATCCCGCTGTTCATCGGACTCATCCTTTCTTTGAAAAAATATTGCATATCTTTTGATCTTATGATATAATAATACCGTCGGAGGGCTTTCCCCCTGACGCCTATATTGTACATCATCGTGACGATGTATGGCAATAGTATCGCATACAAATTCAAAATGTATTTTTTCGCTGTGAAAAGCAATGGAAAGGAGACCGAAAATGAAGAATATCCTGCTCGGAAAAACCGTAAAAGCAATGTATAAGCTGAGCGGAAAAACGCTGCAGCAGTTGTCGGACGAGACGGAGCTTACCGTCGATACCATAAACAATCTGTTCTATGCCCGTATTCAGAAGCCGGGCTTTGCCGGCGTCTGCGCGCTTGTAAACGCCTGCGGATACAGGGTGGAAGATCTCACCGGTTTCCTTGCCCGCGCGGAGAAATTGCCTGAGGATGCCGACATCACGGCGGAGTTCACAAAATATCTCATGACTGCGGAGGATACAGCTGCCGGCGCTCACGCTTCTGTACCGTCTGCGGGAGCTTGTACCTATACTGCATCGGATACAAACGGAAAGAGCGGATGTCAGCGTATGAACGCCATGCAGGAGAGCTACGAAAGGCAGCTCGATCAGATAAGAAGCGCCCACATCGCCTACGTTGATCAGCTCAATGAGAGATACCGCGAGCAGATAGGCAAGACGGAGAAGTCCGCCGAACTGCTGAAAGAACATTTCGACCACAGCGTGGGAGAGATAAAAAAAGCTCACGGCGAGGAGCTCGGACGTCAGTCGGACGAGATAAAACAGCTGAGAAGGATGAACCTCTTTCTCTCCGCGGCGCTCGTCGTTCTGTGCGTGCTCGGGATGGTGCTTGCGTGGGTCGTTAAGCTCTGATCGGAACGCAGTAAAACGAATAATCCGTCTTCTGCCGAAGCAAGCGGATATCAGAAGACTGCAATGACCGCAAATGATGATATGAAAAAGCAGGATCGCGCGATCCTGCTTTTTCGTATTACCGGGGAATGTGTAAGATTTCATTGCTTATAAAGCGGATGGCTGTCGGGAACATTGATTCTTCAAGAGCATAAACGTCATACGATGTCCTTCCGGTTTCATCAACGGTATTCGTTCTGAAATAAAACGGCGAAGACGGTCCTGACGAGAATTGAGCGTTTATGCGGCTTTGCCAGTTATATGAGAGCATATCTATTTTCTGCTCGTCGGTAAGCTGTCCGTATTCCTCAAGGAAGATCTCCCACAGCGTGTCAATGAACTGCTTTGCCTCCTCCTGCATTTGTTTCACGGCAGGGTTATCTTCTTCATCGCTATATTTGAGAGGCCATGTATGAATTACTCTGCTGTTCATATCGCCGCCATATCCTCTATACACCTGCAGCGTCTTCAGCTCATCCGCTTCGGGCAGACGCAGGTATGCTTCACGCACTTCGGCTGAGCTTTGGATCAGCTTCATTTCCGGGCAGGTGTCGGGAACGATCAAATCGTGCAGCACCGCCCTGTGCAGGACCTTGCCGTTTTTCATTGTCACGACGGTCTCGTACCTTACGTAATTATGTCCGGACCGGTAGAGATCATTTCCGCGCGATTTATCGTGAATGTTGCCGAGCTGAGTGACGAAGTCCTCGCTGAAGTCGGCGGTTTTGCTCGCCTCTTCCAGTATGTGCGAGCCGTATGAATATCCGTAGCTTCTGATGTATTCGACGTGAGCGATCTCATCGGCTGATATTTTTTCGTTGTTGATGATCGAGATGACGCCGAGAAAAGCGGCAAGACACGCTCCTGCAGTGATCGGGAAAATGAGGATCAGCCATCCGCAGCGGCAGGAACGTCTGAAATATTTTTTCAGACCCCGCTCAAAGATCGCGGGAATGATAAGAAACATAACGACAGCCGCAGATATGGCGAAAATGAGTATCGTGTGAAGATAGTTCAAGTGAAACCTGAACTTGGAGAGATCAAATGGGAGAATGGTCAACAACGCTGAGGCGGCGATAAGACCTATGAACGACCACATTCCGCCCCTGATGAAGCGGTAATGACGCTGTGAAGAGGCGGGACATCCGGCGGCGTCGCTTCTACGTCCGTTCCAGAGCAGGCAGGCAAGCAGCACGGCGGCAAGCGAAGCGACGAGATGGTAGATCAGCCGCGGAGCATTATTAGAAATACCCGAGGAATAATTTTTAGTCAGTAATTCCCAAAGCGAAAATCCGGGGAACAGTTCAATGGGCAGATACCATCTTGCGGACAGTATCGCAGTATGTACCGAATCACTGAACGATTGTGCACGTTCCGTGATCAAAGACAGCGACGAACGGAAGCAAACCTCAACGGCAATGAGTGCGGCAAACACGGAGACGCAGGAAAACAGGCGGCCAGTTAGCGCCACGGCGATGGCTGCAAAGCCGGAGAGCAGAAAGGCGTTGACCGCAAATATCCCAAAGCAATTCAGAAAGACGCTCGGAAGTATGCCGATGTTTTCGGAGAAGATAAACGGCAGCCACGCTCCGATACCGCTCAGGAACCCTGTGACAAGGACAGTCGCCAGTGCGGCGGCGTAGGTGCCGAAGAAGATGGCAGTATTTGAATATGGCAGGGCGAGGAAGAGGTCCGCCTCCTTCTTTTTTCGGGCGAATGAAAACGCCGCAAACACGAATATCGGTGAGGCGAACGAAAAGATCACAATCAGAGAGAACGGCACGTGGAAGGGTGTCATCACTGATTCCGCATCGTAATCGTTCCGGACAACTTGATCCGACGGCTCGTAGTCACATTCAGATACGATCTCGGTTGAGATGATCGCTCCGACAAGCACGAGCAGAGCCGCGCAGATGACTGCGCCGAACATAAGACGGCGGAGTGCGGCGAGAAAGATTCTGCCGCTGAAAAGATTCCTTATCTTCTTTTTCATCATTTCTGCCTCCTTATATAAGATTGTTGCGAAGCTTATTCCATGTTTCGGGCATCATTTCGCGGGTTATGGCGAAAGAATTGGTGTACTTTTGACCATTGAGCATACCCTCTATGGTAACGATATATGAGTTGATTTCCGCATAATCGTGAGCATCGTAATGATTGTCCAATACGTAATATACAGAATCTTTGATCTTCTTTTTGCTGCTTGTGCTCAACTGTTCATACTCGGAAAGAAAACTGCGGTAAAACTCTGTCGGGGACTTTATGTCGCAGTAAGGATCAATCTTGTTGTTCTTTTCTACCGAAAGAGAAGTTATTTCATCAAGGGGAGGCATTTCGAGCAGACGGGAACTCAGCTCATCGTCAACGGTGAAAATGAAATTGACGCCGTTTTCTTTGACATCTTTCATGGGGACTGCCATATACAGCGTTATTCCGGACTTGAGACGGATAATGAGATTTTGGGCGACATAGCCTTTCGGCAGACCGTAATCGGAATACTTGCCCGTGCGGCATAAGGCAAGTCTGCGTTTGTTTGATCTCTGCTTCAAACGTATTCCTTCGGTGACGCGCGCGATATCGCCCGGATCGGTCACGATGACGGATCTTGCCGTGACGTATTCGCGGGTTTGCACATTAATATGCTTAAATAATTCCTGGTCAATACATATCTCGGCTATCTCGTCGTCTGACGGGCAATAGTTCAGATATATTGCAGTCGCCGCTTCCACCGTTCCCCAAAAGGCAAGGCCGAAGACGATCACGGCGGCAAACGCCGGAACGGCGGCGAGCAGCGTGCGCGGACGGCGCACCGTGACCGCCTCATAGACGAAATACACTGCGGCTATGATAAGAACAAGATAGATGAGTTCACGGATAGTGCCCGAATTGTTCACTTTGATTACATCGCAAGTGCCGTCTGCGTTATAGCCCATCATTTGGTAAAATGATATTCTTTCGGCGATCATTACGAAATCGGCGGCAAGAGGGGTCACGGCAAAAGCACGGAGACAGTGCTGAACCGGACGGCTGATCGCGGGCGAGCCGACGCAGTCGTCACGGCGCACGAATACCGCATACGATACGGTGATGAGCAGTACAGACACGAAAAGCGACCAAAGCGCAATAGTCCCGAAGCCGGTAATGGAATCATAAACGTAAGGCGAACTTTCATTGCTCACCCGTTTGAAAAGCCAAATCGGAGCGTCGAGACACCGGTCGGCAAGCAGAGGAACAATCCGCCTTGAATCGTAGATATCAAACTGTCTTGAAAGCGTGTTATTCATCGTTGCGCGCAGAACGGAAGGATAGAACGCAAACATCCCGAAGGAGACGAGAGCCGAGAAGAGCGTTCCCGTCAGCGTCACCGCAAGCAGAGCGAGGGCGGCAAGCTGTAAGGATGCGATGACCGACGCGGCTGTGACTTCAAACAGGCGGGTATACGGCAGAGCAATGCCCGGGACGAAGGAATAGAACAGTATTTCAAGGAGACAGAGCCCGATCGCAAGAACGACCGGTAAGGTCACCGCTCCTGCGGTATAGGAAAAGAAGATCTCTCTTTTCGTATATGGCAGGGCGAAGGTGAAGTCGCACTCTCGGCGGGATCTGAGGCAGGCGAACGCAATGAAGACGAACACGGGCGAGATGATAGGGATAAGCGCAAGGAGTATTTCAACAGTGATTATGTCCACTTTCTCCTGTACGATGAGTATATCGTCGGGTGAAGCGGGTTCCGAGGCGTAATACTTCTCAAAATCGGGTGTGCGGTAGATGTTTTGATAGTTTTTGTCGTGAATTCCGTGGGCAAATGTGAAAGCGATGATGAGTAGGACGATAACGGAGATCACGAGCGCGGCGATCCGCCTGCGGGCGAGAAAATCGCGGTACAGCGGGAAGCTGAACCATCTGCCGCGTGAGGAATAATCAGTTTTTGCTTGTTTTTTCATTTTTTTCATTCTCTTTACGGTCGAGTGCGCAGGGGACGGAATAGCCGAGAGCTTCCGCCTCGTGTATGAATACCTCTTCAAGCGACAGAGGCAGAATATCGAAGAGTATGGGAGACATCGCGCGGAGCTTTTCTTCCGCGCCGTCACGGTCTCCGCGAAGGATGAATGCCGCGACGCTTCCCGACTGGCTGTATGACAGCGGTTCGAGACCCGCCGTGGTGAACTTTTCCTCGCCGAATGGCTCCGGGAAGGCGATCTGAATCTTGAAAAGCGAGGTTTTGAGTGAATCAAGCTCCGTCTCGAAAACCAAGCCGCCCTTGTGGAGCAGGGCAAGGCGGTCGCAGGTATCTTCAAGCTCGCGCAGGGAATGGGAGCTGATTATGACTGTCATCCCGCGTTCCGCGACATCCTCATAGAGAACGCGGCGGACGACTTCGCGCATAACGGGGTCGAGTCCGTCGAAGGTCTCATCGAATATGAGTATCTCCGGCAGGAGGGAAAGGGCAAGCACGGTCGCCGCCTGGCGCTTCATACCTTTTGAGAACGATGAGATCGTCGCTTTCGGATCGAGGCCGAAGGCGGCTGTCAGACTGTCGTAGCGGTCGCGTCTGAAGGAGGGATAAAGCGTCGAATACATCTTTGCCATACGATTCATGTTCGACTGAGGCAGGAAAAAGAGCTCGTCCGGGATGAAAACGATGTTTTTCTTGACATCGGGATTGTTGTAGACGGGCTTTCCGCCGACGGTGATCTCACCGCAGTCGGGGCGATAAACTCCGGCGATGAGACGGAGAAGAGTCGATTTTCCAGCACCGTTTGCGCCGATCAGCCCGTATATGGAGCCGGGACGGATCGAGCACGAAATGCCGTCAAGAGCGGTGAACGGCGCCTTCATCGCGGGTGAATCGAAGGTCTTTTTTACGTTTTTTATTTCAATGGTTTTGTTTTCAGCGTTCTCCATAGCGGTTTCCTCCGTGATCATTCGGTTTTTGTGG
>JAGHTD010000273.1 GCA_018065475.1 Candidatus Colimorpha enterica | reverse complement strand
ACAAGAAACGAGTTCAACAGCAAGCGCCAGCTTCTCAACGATTATATGAACAAGGGCACGCCGGATCAGAAGGCCGAAAACGATGCCCTCTGCAAGACCTTCGACAACTTCTGCATCAACGCAACGAAGATGGAGGCAAAGTATAACGAGGTCCACAACTCCGTTATGGAATGTCAGTCCGACATCAAGGAGATTCTCTTCCTCAACGAGAAGAATCACCTTTCCGATGCCAAGACTCGTCTTTCGGCCATTCTGAAGGATCTGCAGAACGTATATCACGATTTTCTCGTAAGGAAGGACGGCCCCGTTCCGGCTTATACGGAACAGCTGAGGACCGCTTCTTCGTCTATAAAGAACGGTTATCTCCTCAGCGAGAGCGCCGTTGACGCCCTTCAGAAGATCGACGGTGAGTTTACCGCCGTTCTTGAGGCAGAGAAGCCCAACTTCTTCCGCCTCGGCTACTTTATGCTGAAAAATCCCGATTTCGGTCTTTCTTCCGCATCCGTCGAGAAGCTCAATGCCGACGCACTTACCCTGCTCGACAACGAGTTTATGCTCAAGTTCATCGACAGACAGAAAAAGGCGCTCAAATGCTCCCGCACCGAGTCCCTTGACGGCAGAAAGAACGCACTCCCCCTCATTGACGAAGCGATAGCTTATTTTGAGGGCGAAACGATCGACAAGAACGTCTGCAAGGAATACGGCGACAAGCTCAAGAAGGCAGTCCACGATTCCATCGACCGTCTTTCCATCCACAAGGACGGTACGGCGTACACATTCAGCACCAGCTTTGACGACGCGGTGAACAGATATTACACCGGTATCGCAAAGAACCCCGTCGAGCAGGCACGTTTCGAGAAGCAGACCGCAAAGCGTGAAGCTCTCGTGAAAAAGGGCAAAGACCCCGATTGGAAGGTCGTCCCTGCATCCCTCGTCGATCTCGGCGCCGCAAAGGCGAATATCATCCACGTTCTTGACAACATCAAGACCGATTTCACCAACGATATAGCTTCCGAGGCGGATTTCAACTACGATACCGCCGCAGTCGATATGATCGACTGGTTCAAGGAAAAGGCGTCTGCGGTAGTCAATAAGGTCACAAAGCGCCTTGCAAAGCTCCGCGCAATAAAGCTTCTCGAAGAGGTCGGTATTTCCAATCCTTCCGAGAGATACAAGCAGTACCCGTTTGAGTTCTCCGGCGGTATGCGTCAGAGAATCGTCATCGCCATCGCGCTTGCGGCTGACCCGGATATCCTTATCTGCGACGAGCCCACGACCGCGCTTGACGTTACCATCCAGTCACAGATCCTCGAGCTTATCAATAAGATCAAGAACGAGAGAAAGCTCTCTGTCATCTTCATCACTCACGACCTCGGTGTCGTTGCGAATATGGCTGACAGGATCGCCGTTATGTACGCCGGCAAGATCGTCGAGCAGGGTACGGCTGACGACGTATTCTACAATCCCTGCCATCCTTACACCTGGGCACTCCTTTCTTCAATGCCCGACCTTGACACCAAGGAAAAGCTTGAGGCGATCCCCGGAACTCCTCCGAATATGATCTATCCTCCTAAGGGAGACGCATTTGCAGCAAGAAACAAGTACGCTCTCAAGATAGATTACGAGCAGGAACCCCCGATGTTCAGGATCAGCGACACGCACGAGGCGGCAACCTGGCTGCTTCACCCCAACGCTCCGAAGGTTGAGCCCCCGAAGATCGTGACAGACAGAATCAAGAGAATGGCTGAAAGAGAGGCGGCAAAAAATGGAAGAGAATAAAGAAGTTCTGCTTTCTGTTCAGCACCTCGAACAGTATTTCAAATCCGGCAAGTTCCTCAATAAAGCCGTAGATGACGTAAACTTCGACATCTACAAGGGCGAGGTCTTCGGTCTTGTCGGCGAGTCCGGATGCGGTAAAACTACGACCGGACGAAGCATTATCCGTCTTTACGACATTACCGGCGGCTCCGTGTATTTCAAGGGTCAGCGTATCTGCGCCGGCACGAGAAGATACAAGGAAGAGATCGAGAACGTCAAGAAAGAATATTCAAAGAAGATCGCCGACGATCCCGCGAATGCGGCAACTCTCAAGAGCGAATGTGACGCAAAGGTCGCAGAGCTCAAAAACGAGATCAAGCTCGCAAGGCATGATCACAAGCACGTTGACAGGGATATTATGAACAAGATGCAGATGATCTTCCAGGATCCCATCGCATCTCTTGACCCCCGTATGACGGTCCGTGAGATCATTTCCGAGGGCCTTACTATCCGCGGAATCAAGGATAAGGCGTATATCGACGAGCAGGTCTTCAAGACCCTCGATCTCGTCGGTCTTGTCCCCGAGCACGCAGGCAGATATCCTCACGAGTTCTCCGGCGGTCAGCGTCAGAGAATCGGTATCGCGAGAGCGATCGTGCTCAACCCCGAGCTTATCATCGCCGACGAACCTATTTCGGCGCTTGACGTTTCGATTCAGGCGCAGGTCATCAACCTGCTCAACGAACTTCGCAGCCGTCTCGGTCTGACGATCATGTTCATCGCTCACGACCTTTCTGTCGTCAAGTATTTCTCCGACAGGATCGCCGTCATGTATTACGGTAAGATCGTCGAGCTCACGACGAGTGACGAGCTCTTCGCTCACCCGCTTCATCCTTATACGAAGTCGCTCCTTTCCGCAATTCCTCTCCCCGACCCTCACAGCGAGAAGACGAGAAAGAGAATTACCTACAACCCTATTCAGGAGCACGATTATTCCGTCGAGCAGCCCACTATGCGTGAGGTTTCTCCCGGTCATTTCGTAAGATGCAATACGGCTGAGTTTGAAAAATATCAGGAGATCCTCGCAAATGGCTGATTCGCCGAAAAAAGGCAGATCGTTTTCACTGATCTTTTCGGTGGCGATCGCCCTGATCGTATCTCTTGTATATGATCTGTCGGTCGGTCTGTTCAGACAGAAGGACGTCGGGAAGATCCTCGGCTATCTTGCAGACAGCTTCACGATCCCCGGCATACTGTTCATCTGTCTTGCGGCGCTGATATTTGCCAAAAGGCAGGGTACGTTTGACGGGCTCGGCTACGGCGCAAGATACGCTTTCAACTCTATCACCCCGCAGTTCTGGCTCTCGAAAGACGAGACGCTGGGCAACAAAACGAAGTCTTACAGCGATTACGTTTCGGAAAAAAGAGAAAAAGAGAAGAACACGGAGAACAACACTCTCACCTTCCTTCTCGTCGGCGTATCGTGCCTGATAATCGGAATAGTGCTTATCGTGATAATGAATAAGCTCTACCCCGGCACAAAACTTGACTGAAAACGGTGCGGCATTCGGCGCATGTTGATAAGTGTGTATTTTGATGCATTCTGTCACGCGCCGAAAACGATGTATTCCACTGCGTGGAATGTGATGCGCGCTTTGCGCGTGATGTGCACTTTCAGTGCAGTGATGTGCCTGCGGGCGTGAGTGGTGGAATACATCACATCACTTATCACTGTGAGTGAAACGAAACACATCACTGTGCCGTAAGGCACAACATCACTTATCTTTAAGAGCTAAAGTCGTTACTTGCAGTGGTGTATGAAAACTATCAGATAAAGAAACCTGCTGAAAAGGCTTTTCCCTTCTCGGCAGGTGTTTTTTATTCAAAAAAACGTTTAATAAGCCTGATGAATTGCCGCACCGTTTTATTATAAACTATTGACACGGGAAGCGATCTACTGTATAATAAGAAAAAAGCAGGAGGCATTTGAAATGGCAAGAACGATAACGGTAAAAGGGACAGGCAAATACAAGGCGTCACCCGACTGCGCGGAGATAAGACTTGATCTCGAAACGGTAGAGAAGGAATACGGGAGCGCACTTGAAAATGAAAACGGAAAGATAGCAAAACTGACCGACGCGGTGATTTCCGCGGGGCTGAAAGAGGAAGACCTCAAGACGGAATCATTCAACGTGAACACCGAATACAAAAGCGTGGAAACGAAGAGCAGACGCTACGAAAGCGTTTTTGCCGGCTACCGCGTTTCACACAGTCTTGTACTGAGATTCGATTTTGACGCGGATAAGCTGAGTGAGGTCATCACGGCAATATCATGCAGCGGCGTACAGCCCGGGATGAATATTGGGTTTACCGTGAAGGACAAAGACGCCGCAAGCGAAGCAATGCTCAAAAGTGCCGTGGAAAACGCAAGAAGAAACGCTGAAGTTCTCTGCGCCTCTTCCGGCGTAACGCTCGGAGATCTGCTTTCGATCGATTACAGCT
>JAGHTD010000274.1 GCA_018065475.1 Candidatus Colimorpha enterica | reverse complement strand
CTCGTATTCCTCCGCGCTGACCTCGTTGCCCTCATGCTCGGAATATCTCATTTCGCCGAGGGTTCTTAAGCAGTTTTCGATCTTCGAGTTTATCGTCGATACACGGTATTTGAGGCGTGCTACGATAGAGAGTTTCTCCGTTTCCTTTACAGTTGTGTCGGCAGCCTGAGCGACTGCTTTTGAAAAATCGTTCCAAAAATCCATGCCGTTTTCCTCCGTAATAATATTTATCTGTATATATTATATCACTATAAGTTTTCTTTGTCAATGAAGGCGGGAAACAGAAAAAACAAATAAAAAGGATTTTTTTCAAAAAACGCTTGACATATCCGACGATATGTAATATAATACCCAAAGCACAGGAAAGGAAGCGGAATACCGCCACAGTTATGAGCACTTCATTTCTTATCAACCTGAAATCGGACGAGAATGAGCTTCAGAAAATTGCTTCCCTCTCATCTCCCGACAATCCGGTTTTGTACGCCATCATCGGAGTAATCGACGCATCCGCCAAGTACGGCAAGCAGGTCCTTGCCGCCACCAAAACGGAGTTCATCACCTACGATTTTTCAAAGGACGAGGTCATTGAAAGGATCGCTTTTTCCGATATCCAAAAAATATATAATAAACGTATGTACGGCAACGGAATGATGCGTGCAGAGACCAAAGACGGCGGTCTGCACAACATTTTCCGTTTTAATTTTACCGTCGCGGCGCTTTGCGATTCGGCAATAGTATATGCTCAGAGCATCGAAAGGGGCGACGATCCCGACGATGCCTTCGCGGCTATCAAGGCGTCCTACGACAAACAGCTTTCGATCTGCCCGAAGTGCGGACGTACCCTCTCCTCCCCCGGCGTCGAGTGCGTCAACTGCATGGACAAGGGCAAGCTCGTCAAGAAGCTCGGCAAATATCTGAAGCCGGAGACGACGGTCCTCATCATTTCGGTCATCATCTCGATCATCACCACCGCGATAGCCCTCGTGCCTCCGATGCTGACGAAAACGCTCGTCGATGACGTCCTCCCCAACTGCAAGAGAAAAGATCTTATGATGATCTCCCTTGCGCTCGTCGGCCTCAACATCATCCACTACGCCCTTGCGGGTATAAGAGGTTATATGCTCCGTATCTCGGGAGACAAGATCGTCGCCCGCATAAGATGCGAGGTATATGAAAAGGCACAGCACCTCCCCATGCGCTTCTACGACAAGACCTCGACCGGTTCCGTCATCAACCGTATCAGCGGTGATACCGCAACGATCCAGTCGTTCATGCTCCGTATCACGCAGGAAGTTGTCATCCAGGCGTTCAAGCTCGTCGGTATCGTCGTCGTAATGCTCAGCATCAACTGGAAGCTCACGCTGTTCTCCCTCGTTCCCGTCCCGATCGTCGTTATCGGCTCGAGAATATTCAGAATAAAAATCGCTCCCTTCTACCGCAAGATATGGAGACGTTCTTCCTCCGTCACGTCCGTCCTCACCGATACGATCCCCGGAATCAGAGTCATCAAGTCCTTCACCAACGAGGAAAACGCCACCGAGCGTTTTGCCGGTGCCGTTGACGAATGGAGAGTGACCGACTCGAAGGCGGGCAAGATCCTCAACGCTTATCCCGCGATCGTAAACTGCCTTATCGCAATAGGTTCGGTCGTAATATGGATCTTCGGCGGTAATCTCGTCATCAGCTCCATCGAAACGCACACTGTCGGCTCGATCTCCATCGGTCTTCTCGTATCCTTCATCTCCTATGCGACGATGTTCTACGATCCCGTAAACTTCTTTGCCAACCTCTCCGACTCCACTCAGTCGGCTATGGCGTCGGCAGAACGTATCATGGACATCCTCGACGCCGAGCCGGAGCACGACTTCGGTAAAGGCAACTGCGACGCCGACATCGGCGGCAGGATCGAGTTCAAGAACGTCAACTTCTCCTTCGACCGCACCAAGAAGGTGCTGAAAAACATCAACCTTACCATAGAGCCCGGCGAGATCGTCGGTATCGTCGGTACGACCGGCTCGGGTAAATCGACGCTCATCAATCTGCTTCTCAGATACTACGACCACTACGACGGAACGATCACCGTCGGCGGCGTGGATATCAGAGACATAGATATGCAGTATTACCGTTCGCGTATCGGCTACGTTCAGCAGGAGCCGATGATGTTCCACGACACGGTTTACAACAACATCGCCTACGGCGACGACAGATACACCGTTGACGAGGTCATCAACGCGGCGGATATCGCAAACGCTCACGAGTTCATCATCCGTCAGCCCGACGGTTACGACACCGTCCTCGGCGAAAGAGGTACGGGTCTCTCCGGCGGCGAAAGACAGAGAGTCTCCATCGCCCGCGCAATGCTCCGCAACCCGAAAATGCTCGTCTTCGACGAGGCGACGGCATCGGTCGACTCCGAGACCGAGCACCTTATCCAGGACGCTATCGAGCATCTTATCAGCGGAAGAACGACGATCATGATCGCTCACCGTCTCTCAACGCTTTCAAAGGCGACGAAGATCGTCGTCGTTGACAACGGCGAGATCATAGAGTGCGGCTCTCCCGCCGACCTCATGGCTCTCCAGGGCAAGTATTACCGCCTCGTCCAGATCCAGACAATGTCCGACAAGGTCGCCGAGTCCAAGAGAAACGAAAACTTCGAGTGAGGTCAGTATGAACAGATTATATATTGATAAATACACCGGTAAGATCGAGCGCACCGATATGTATCTCGTCAAGCTGACGCTGAAAGACGGGACCGTGCTTGAAAATCTTGAGCCCCGCCGTCTTTTCCCGATAACCAACGTCTCGATGTTCATCACGCTTCTCGACAAAGACGAAAAGGAAGCGGCTTTCGTACGCAACCTCGAGGAGCTCGATCCCGACTCCAAGCAGGCGCTGCTCGAATGCTTCGGAGAGTTCTATATGATCCCGAAGATCACTTCGGTCATTGAGATCGAGGTCAAGTTCGGTACGCTCAACTGGGACGTCATGACCGACCGCGGTAGGATCAAGTTCCGCATAAGGAACTCCCACAGCGACATCAAGAACCTCTACGGCACCAAGCG
>JAGHTD010000013.1 GCA_018065475.1 Candidatus Colimorpha enterica | reverse complement strand
GAAAAATATGGAAAACAAGCTTGAAAACGTGATAAAAAAGTTCGATTCCTACGACTACTACGTCAAGGGCAAGATTGCCCGCGACACCGAAGAATACCGCAAAGGGCAGTTCGCCCTCACCTTCACCGACGGGGAGGGCAACCCTCTCGACGGCGTTACCTACAAGGTGAAGCAGGTGAGCCACGAGTTCAACTTCGGCTCGACGACCTTCTGGCTCGGCGGCTTTGACGACGCGGAAAAGAACGCCGAATACGAAAAGCGCTTCACCGACCTCTTCAACTACGCGGTGCTCCCCCTCTACTGGGACACCCTCGAGCCCGAACGGGGCAAGCCGAGGTTCGGCAAGGACAGCGTGCATATCAACCGCCGTCCTCCCTTCGATACCTCCGTCGAGTTCTGCGTCAAAAACGGCCTCCGTATGAAGGGGCATTGCCTCGTCTATAACTCCTTCCAGCCCGACTGGATCCCCGAGGACACGAGAGAGCTGAAGATCCTCATCGAGAAGCGTGTCTCCGAGATCGCGGAAAGATACGGCAATTCCTTCGTCGATATGGACGTCATCAACGAGATGATCACGATCTACAAGAACGCCTACCCCGGGAACGGAAAGCGTGATATGTCGATAAGCGACGAGCCCGACCACGAAAAATGGGCGTTCGAGCTTGCGAAAAAGTATTTCCCGCACACCCGCCTTTTCTGGAACGAGGGCGGATTTGAGACCTTCGGGCATCCCGATTACCGCGGTTTCCGCAGCTTCTACTATATGGCGCTCAAAGACAACATCGGGAAAGGCGCGCCGATCGGTGGTATCGGTATGCAGTACCACTGCTATTCCGACCGCGACAACGCCGACACCAAGCTCGCCTACCTCTGCAACCCGCTCCGTATCCTCGATGTGCTCGAGCGTTACGGCGATTTCGGGCTCCCGATCCACATCTCGGAGATCAATATCCCTTCGTGGTCGAACGATCCGGAGGACGAGGCGCTCCAGGCGGAGCTGACCGAACGGCTTTACCGCCTCTGGTTCTCGCAGAAGAACGTGACCTCCGCCGTCTGGTGGAACCTCGCCGACAACACCGCCTACGGGGGCGAAAACCGTTACCACGGAGGCCTTATCCGCCACGACTGCACGCCGAAGCCCGCCTACGAGGCGCTTGACCGCCTCATCAACCGCGAGTGGAGGACCGAAACTGACGGTAAAACCGACAAACGCCTTGATTTCCGCGGATTTTACGGCGATTACGAGGTCGAGGCGGTCTGCGGAGACAAAAAAGCGAAGACCACCGTCCGCCTTTACACCGACAACACCGGCTACGACAACAAGTTCCTCGAGTTCAGATCGAAGAAGATCGTGCTGAAATAAAATCTCTACGCAAAGTCTTACAACAAGGAGTCATTATGAAAAAAAGAAAACTATCCGTCATCGCCCTGATCCTCGCCGTTCTGATGCTCTGCTCCTGCGCAAGCAACGTCATAACGGGAGACGGAACTGACACCGACACATCAGACACCACGACCGCATCAAGCGCCTCAGACACATCGGACACATCCGCAGACACTTCTGTGGACACTTCCGACGATCCCGCGGACACTTCGGACACCACCGAGGCGGAAACGACCGTCACGGAAGACACTTCCGGAACGACGTCCGAGCCGGAAACCACCTCTGCACCCGAGACCACCGGGAAGGGCGGCAAAACGACTACGGCTGCCGAAACGACCGCCGCACCCGAAGACGAACCGCTCGACGGTTCCGAGGGGCTTGAATATGAGTTGAAAGGCAAGTCCTACACCGTCATCGGGATCGGCACCTGCACCGACGCGGAGCTGATCGTCCCCTCCCGCTATATGGGCAAGCCGGTAACTGCGATCGCTCCCGGAGCGTTCCGGGGCTGTGACTTCCTCACATCCGTTTACGTTCCCGACAGCGTTACCTCGATAGGCAACGAGGCCTTCGCCGACTGCCCCTCGATCGTTTCGCTGGATCTCAGTTGTCTTAACGGAATACTGCACAGACTGTTTGCATATTTACAGTTTGGAATAGACGAATTGCCTCAATCCGAAGAGGAATGTCTTAATAACGGCTTTGTGAAAGAATCGGAAAATAAATATGCTGCTTTCCAAAAAGACGACCGCTTCTACACGCTCGATTATTCATATATGGAGTATGCCGAGGCTCTGCTGTTCCGTATTCCCAAGTCGCTTGAAAAGGTTAGTGTCCGTAACGGCTCTTTGCCTACCGAAGCGTATAGGACATATATCGACAGATATGAAAACATCGGCACGTTCATGGATTTTGCTTTTCTCAAGGAAATAACTGTTCCGGACGACTTCGCAAAGATCGATCCGAATACATTTTCCTCATGTTATTCTCTGAAAGGCAACGTCAAGAACGGTATGAGATTCATAGGAAGCAAGTCAAATCCTTATCTTATTCTCATCGGAGTCGAGGACAAAAAAATTACCCGTTGTGACATTCCGAATGGTTGCAGATTTATCTGTCCGTCAGCCGAAATATCAAATGACAAGATTTCATTTTTCGAATGTTTACTTGGCGCTCTTGAATCGGCCGACGGAGAATTCATACCTTTAGTTGCCCGAGACAGTTTGATCAGTTCTTCACCGACAGGAGTTTTTGAGGGTCTCGAAAAGCTGAAATCGGTCACGATCCCCGACGGCATGACGGAGATCGGAGAAAAAGCGTTCTATAACTGCCGTGCGCTTAAAGAACTCATAATCCCCGATACGGTCAAGTCGATATGCGACAATGCTTTTTCGGGTTGCTCTGCACTTGAAGAGCTTATCCTGCCTGACACGGTCAAATCAATTGGGGATCAGGCATTTTCCGGCTGTTCCGCGTTAAAAAAGCTCCGTCTTCCGAAGAAGATAGAAAAGCTCGGTTACAATGTATTCTACTACTGTAATTCGATAGAGGAGATGAACATCCCGGAGCTTCCCGAGGAAGCGTATGACGCATTTGAAGACTGCGCCTGCCCGCTATGCAGCGAATACGGCGGCTTTCTGTTCATAGGGACGGAAGACGAGCCGTACAAATATTTTGTCGGAGTCGCCGACGAGAGCAAAAAGAGTTTTGAAGCTCCCGAAGGTGCCGTTTCGGTGAATATCGTACCATGGGTAACAGTTGAGGAGATCAAAATACCAAAGTCGCTGAAATATATCGCCGGCGAGCTGAATACGATCCGAAAAATCGTCTATGCCGGAACAAGCAACGATATTTTTGACATATTCACCGGAGGATGGCAGCTTGAAGAATGCACGGGAGAGTTCTGGATCGATACTGACATCACTACCGTCGAATGTTCTGACAGAACATTCGAGGCCTATCTCGACTGGTACCACGATTGACCGCAAAAAGAAAGGAAGCCCTATGAAACACAACGTTTTTCAAAAGATCACGGCGGCGGTTCTCTCCGCTCTTATGCTGTTGACTGCTGCCTCCTGCGCGGGAGGAAACGCCGGAACGAATGACACATCCGAAAAGGAGGAAACCCAAATGACACAGGAAACACCGCAAAACGCCCTTGAGGGCTTCGAGTCAAGCGCAAAACTCGTTCTTCCCCACGAGGCAAAGGGCACCGTCACCTACGTTATCGACGACACCCACAAGGAGGTCGCCATGATCGCCGAGGATCTTGCCGAGAAGTACCCCTCGCTGAAGATCACCTTCGCCATAATCGTCAGCTTCCTTGTAAGCGTTCAGAAGAGCGGCGGCAATTACGCCTACAACGAGGACGGCACCTTCTCTTTCAAGGGCTCCAACCTCAAATACGGCTACTGGGACAAGCTCCTCAAATCCTACGACGGCAAGCGTTTTTCCTTCGACAGCCACACCTATTCCCACGCGCCGTGGGGTATCGACGACACCACCGACTACGGCTTCCCCGCAAACACGATCCAACTCGAAACGCTCGGTTCAAAGCAGGCGATAAAGCAGTTCTTCGGCGTCGAACCCCTCGCGATGATCGAGCCGGGAACAGGCAACAAGCTCAATTACCGCCCCTACTTCCTTGAGCAGGTCAAGAAGCACTACTACGGTATGCGCACGACCAACAAGGACGCAAAGAACACCCCCGATTACTTCGCCGCAAACGTCAACAACCGCTACAACATCGGTTCGTTCATGATCGTTGACAGGACGGACGGCGTTCCCACCCCCGGGCTCGTTGACAGCTGGAAGAGCTACATCGACAGCAAGCTGAGGATAGGCGGCTGGGCGTGCTTCTGCATCCACCACATCCGTCACGACGGAAGCGGACTTGCCAATCAGCAGGTAATCTACGAATCGCAGGCGGACGAGCTCTTCGGCTACACCGAATCGCTCGGCGACGACGTTTGGGTCGCCCTCTTCGACGACGCGATGAAGTATTATTTCGAGATGTCAACCGCCGACCTTAAAGTCGAAAACGACGGTGAAAAGCTCACCGTAAAGATCACCGACGGCGAGCCGGACGAAGTGTTCGACTTCCCTCTCTGGGTGAATGTCCAGGTCCCCGAGGAGTGGACGGAGGCGTACGCCGACGGTGAGGTGCTTGAAATAAAGGAAAAGAACGGCAGGCACTACGTCCTCGTCGAAGTCGCTCCCGACACCGACGGCGTGTCCGTCACGGGGAAATAAAACGGCAAAGAAAAACCGCCCTCTGCGGAGTGTCCCGAAGGACTCCCGGCAAAGCTGTGTGTTCTTAAGGACAGTTTTTAATACACCTGCCACACAGCGTGGTGAGTAAGTGCGCACTTGTAAACAAAATCAGGCTGACAGTCAAAATCAGCCTGATTTTTCTTTTCAGTTGATATTTCAAGTGAAATATTTGCCTTACGGCAAATGTGAAATAATTTGCTGACGCAAATTGTGAAATATTGCTTCGTTTCACTCCGCAATGTGAAATGAAATAAATCCCTTTCACGCCCGCAGGGCATTTCACGCGCTTGCGCTATTCACTGCACGAAGTGCATTTCACAAATCCCGTAAGGGATTTATTTCGTTGCGGAGTGTCCTTCGGGACACTCCGCAGAGGGCGGTTTTTGTCTTTTACTTAATTTCCGACAGGTCGAACGCCGCCTGAAACAGGTTTGAAACGTCGTATTCATCTGCCGGATTATACGTCGAAGTGTATGAATATATCACGTTGCAGGCGATGAAACGTGTTCCGCCGCACTCTCTAAGCGTCGGACTTGAAATGCTTACTTTGAGGTTTTTCGTACATTCATCAAGGATGTGCTCTTTTACATATTCTTCGGCGGAGATCTTGATCTTATCAAGCATACCGTCAAGCTCCTCTTCGGCCCCGACGGCAAAGTCAATAAGCTCAAACGACACCTTTTTGCTTAATTTAAACTCGACCACAAGCCGTCTTCCCGTTGTGATGCCGGAAGTCTTGAAGGAATAAGTAAATCTGTAACACTCCAATATCTGATTTTCTTCCGGGATGAGGAAGCCGTTTTCCATCCCGTTGCGTATCATTCCCGGTGTCCTCGTCGCCATTTCGGTCTGAACGGAAAAGTCCGTGAAATCGCAGTCGGAGATCGCGTCGCCGAAAATGTCTTTTATCAGCTTTTTATACACCTCTATATCGGTGCTCATTTTTCCTTCGATGAAGGAATCGTCCATCGGGATTTTCATTCCCCTGACGATCTCTCCGGTCACAGCGTTGATCATAAATCCGGGAGCCAATTGGGGATAACGCACGTTGTATTCGATCTCGCCCTTGAGCTTGTAACTGTCGGCGATCAGATCGGATACAGAAAACGTCCCGGTGTTCAGATATTCGGTCTCGTAATCCTTGCCGAAAAATCTGATGATCATTGTTTTCGGAGCGGTTTCGTCAACGTACGTTTTGCCGCAAAGATCATCGGAACGCTTGACTTCACGCAATTCGCCGCCTTCCGAAGTGTCAAGAAAATATATTCCGTCCTCGTTCTTTTCAAACGTCCGGGGCTCGGCTTCCACGCGGGGATAGGTGCTGTCTTCGGTCGTCTGTTCCTCTTCCGTGGTTCCTTCTTCTGCCGTCGTCTGTTCTTCGGCTGTTGTCCCCTCACCGACAGTCGTTTGCTCTTCGGGTGCCTTTTTCGTCTCTGTCGTACCGTCCCCGTCGGTCCTGACCGCCGCGCATGAAGCGGCAAAAAGCATTGATAATGTGAGTAATAATGCGATAAGTTTTTTCATGATGTTCTCCTTTTCTTAAATAAAAAATGCAAAACGGTACCCCTGTCTATAATGCGGGAGTACCGTTGAAAAACCGTAATTATTACGCAAAAATAGTAGAAATCGCCCGCAGAATATGGTTTATTGTGTTTCGGAATAACTTGCTGTCTATATTATACACTAAACGGGGGGGAAGTCAAGAGGTTTTTGGCGATTTTTTGCATAAAATGCGTTCGAAACACAAGAAAAAGGGCTCACGCTGTTTCTCATAAAGATAAATCAGCGTAAGGCGGTGCCCAGTGCTTGGACGGACAGTTTCGGCTGTCCGTCCTTTCCTTTTGCTTGGAATCCGTTATGAATTGGATTCCGTTTCATCATTTTCTTCAGTTTCCCCGGTACTCCAGCACATACTGCCGATATAACGGTAGTAAATGTCGATCTGCTGAGGAGCATTTTTGTCGTGCTTTTTCTCCCGTTCATAGATGACGATCTTGTTTACAAACGTCCTGAGCAGTTCGGGAGTCAGTTCTGTAATATCGGTGTATTTCTCCGTGATATCAAGAAA
>JAGHTD010000097.1 GCA_018065475.1 Candidatus Colimorpha enterica | reverse complement strand
GCTGCATTGCGCAATGCTCCGACCGCCGCCTGACGCGGCGCCCGAATCTGTTTTCCTCCGTTCCGCTCCGCTCCACTCCGTAAAACAGATTCGTTTATCTTCATTTTCCCGCTTTTAGGGGATTTTTCGACTGCACATTTATTGACTTTTCCATTACTATTGCCAGAAACAACCCTTCCGTCATCCTTCGGATGCCACCTCCCGCTTACAAGAGATGCTTCGCATCTCGGGGAGGCGAATCAAATCGTTTCTTTTTCATTCTAAATGAAGTTATCAATAATTGTTCGTCAGCAGGCGGGAGCACCAAGGCCCTCCCCTACGGGCAACCGTATCGTTTTTCAAATACGATCAAGCGGGACGTCCGGGGGCCGTCCCCTACGAAAAATACAACATTCCGACGCGGCGGGAGCAAGCCGTTCCCTTTTCATCCCATCTTCCCGCGAAGCTGTTGAAAGTTCTTGTCGAGTTTCCGCAGGAAACTCTTGCTTCACTACAAGAAGCGGGTCACCACTGCCCGATCTCTTTGACCTCGGGGAGGGTATCGGGAGCGGTTTGACCGTCGGCGAGGGGTACGAATACGGTGTCGAGGGTGTAATTATCCTTTCCGGTGAGGACTACCGTGAGCTTAACGCAGTCGTTGACGATCTGCGGGCGGACGACACCGTCGCCCTCGGAGGGGCCGGGCTCAACGACGGGGGAGTTCTCGTCGGGATTAGCCGAACGCACCTCAAACCTGCCGTCCGAGAGCAATCCCGCCCACAGGCGTTTGCCGCCGAGGGAGAGAACGGCGCTCTTGCCGTCGGGCGCAAGTTCGACCTGCGCCTCCGTCTGCGCGTACCAGAGCACCTTATCCTCCGGCAGGACGTTTATTTCGTCGCGGACGAGGACGGTTTTCGTCTCGCCGAGGAGCTTGACGCCCCTTAATAGCTTTCTTCCTCCGCCGTAAGCGGGCGAAATGTCGGCGGCGGCGAAGTAATCCCTGCCCTCGGTGCATATCTTTGAGATAGCCGTTCCGGCCTCCCATATCTGGTCTCTCTCGGGCGAGGGGTTGATGACGATGACGTTATGTCCCTCCGCGCGGAAGCGGTAGCACCCGCCGTAAGGTTTCAGATTATAGTTATCGGGGTTGAAATCGTGGAAGAAGCGCACCGAGCCGACGTTGAGGATAAAGTTGCCCATATCGAGGTGGCCGTGGTAAGCGTTGTTCTTTCCGGTATGGTAGCCGACGAAAACGTCGTCCTCTCCCCATCCGGAACGGAACGCCGCGTTGTCGGCACCGACGGAGCCGTGAGCGGTCGGAAGCCCGTCGGCGGAGCCGATCTCGCCGGGATAATAGTGGCAAAGCCCCGCAAATCCCATATTTCCGCCGATTTTTTTGAGATAATCGGCGGTAATGGCGTTGAGCGCGCCGTCTTTATAGCGGTGACCGAACCAGAAGAAGCGTGGATCGATGACCGAACCGCACCACGCGTCGCCGAAATTGAAGGAACGGTGGTCGTTTGAAGCGAGGGCGAGCAGCCAATAAGGCGATTTTTGCAGTCCCTTCCAGTCGCTCATGCCGTAATCCTGCCCACAGGAAGCGGTCAGAGAATCGACGTAGAAAAGCAGGTACATCGTCGCGTAGCCCCAGTACATCGGGCCCTCGGAGTAGGTTCCGTCCTCCGCCGAATAGAAGGTTATGACCGCGCGCTGGCAGTCGTTGAAGGCGAGGGTGAGGAGCTCGTCGTAAAGCTCGGAGGGGTGTTCCTCGAAAATTGCGAGGATCGCCATCGCCAGACCGCCGTCGCAGACCATTTTCCAGTTGTCGCCGGGCATATCACGGTACCAGGGGTAGCCGTTCCTCGGCTTGTAATGGTACTCGCGGTAATAGGGCATAATTCCCTTTTCAAAGATCGCGTCGGAGAGCTTTTTGCGCTGTTCGGGCGTGAAATAGCCGTAAAGCCAGTCGTAACCGATAGCGAACGCCGCGCAGAGCTCCGCGCAGTCGAGGAAGTGAAGCTCGTGGAAGTCGGGGAAATCCGCCGCCGCCGAAAGCTCCTTCCACGCCCTTGAAGCGTATTTTTCGTCGCCGAAGAGCTTGTAAAGCATAGCGCAGGTCTGGACACGGTCGAGGACCGAGCGGGAAACGGCGAGAAGACGCACGCCGTCGGGTATCTCGTATTTGCGGGGAGGGAGGTTTTCGATCTCGTCAAAGTGTTTTTTCAGCGCCTCGACCGCCTTCGCGGCGAGCGGGTCGGAGAGGTTCGCCTTTATGCGGTCGAAGTCCTTTTCGGTGAGAAGGATCCTCGGTTTCGTGTGGTCGGGATGAAGACGCCTTGCGTCTTCGAGAATCGTTTGTCCGAGCATTGTTTTGTACCTCGTTTTCTTGTTGTACGTTTCGGGGTCTTGCCCCTTTTTATCAAGAATATTTTATCACATTCCGGAAAGAAAATCAAGGTTTTCTTTCCTGAAAGACAGAACTTTCGACAGCTTCGAGGGAAGAAGGAATGATTGAACGATACGGCTGCCGGTAGGGGACGGCCCCCGGACGTCCCGCTCAACGGAATCTGAACACATTGTTCGACTTTGGTAGGGGAGGGCCTTGGTCCTCCCGTCTGCAAACTGACGATTATTGACAATAATAAATAGAATGTAAAAGCTACGGCGTTTGTCCAGCTCCCTCCGGGAGGGGGCTCCGCGTAGCGGTGGAGGAGCCCGCGGCATAATGAAGTTAGTATCGGAAGGAATAGAAACGAAAAGTAATTGTCAGTATATCTTCCATCGGTATAGATT
>JAGHTD010000249.1 GCA_018065475.1 Candidatus Colimorpha enterica | reverse complement strand
GCTGCATTGCGCAATGCTCCGACCGCCGCCTGACGCGGCGCCCGAATCTGTTTTCCTCCGTTCCGCTCCGCTCCACTCCGTAAAACAGATTCGTTTATCTTGATTTTGCCGCTTTTAGGGGATTTTTCGACTGCACATTTATTGACTTTTCCATAACTATTTTCCGAAACAACCCTTCCGTCATCCTTCGGATGCCACCTCCCCTTACACAGGGGAGGCTAAACGGGACGTCGAGGGCGCCGTCCCCTACGATGCAGCCGTATAATTATTGCAGATTTTCTTGAACGGGAGGAGCACAAACTTTGAGTAACAGACGCACTGTCCAGCTCCCTCCGGGAGGGGGCTCCGCGTAGCGGTGGAGGAGCCCGCGGTATAATGAAGTAAGTATTTGAATATTTAGAAACGGAACAAAATCGTTAGTTAGTCTTTCATCGGTGAAGATTTACTAACAATAAAGCGATCGCCGGGCTCCTTCCGTCACGGCAGAGCCGTGCCACCTCCCTCCCGGATGGAGGTTGACAAGCGGTGCTTGCCTGACAGTTTGTGCCACACCGTGAAGTAAGTTCCGCACCGAACAAGCGGGAGCACCAAGGCGCTCCCCTACGGCGTAGCCGGATATTTTGTGCATATTTTATTGAGCGGGACGTCCGGGGGCCGTCCCCTACCGACAACCGTGTCGATCGGCAAATCTGGCACTCTTTCTTTCAGTAAAGACTCTCACAGATCCCCGTTATTCATTTTCAGCGCGTAGTAGAGTCCGAAGTCCTGGTCATTCGCCCAGTCGTCGTAAAACCCTCCGGGGGTGCCGAAGGCGTTATCCGCATAGATGTAGGCGGCGTGGGCGGAGCCGTTATCCTCAAAGAGCGAGAGGATATTCCTCATCCCGTCGTAAGCGGAATCGGTGAGCGAAGCGTCGCCCGTCTCCCTGCCGAAGCGGTATTCCGCATTCGACGTCAGACAACTCCAATAATGCGGGAAGGTGTCGCCGACGAGCCGGCTCTTCCCGAACCAATAGTCGTCCCAATACCTTATCGCTACGTTGCGGAGGTGGTAGCTCGGCTGTATCCCATTGAATCGGAGGAGCACCGCAAGGTGCTTTTTTGCCTCGCGGAGGTACTTTTCGTCCCCCGTTATGCGGTAAGCGTCGAAGATGATCGCGGCGGCGGGGCAGACCACCGTCTGCTCGAAGACCACCTCGTGGGGCGGGTAATCGAGCCCGATCGCGACCATATTGTCCGCGTGGCGGATGAAGCAGGCACGGAGCTCGCCGTATTCCCTCTCCATTCCCGCTTTTTCGTAGGCGCGGAGGAAGAAAACCGGCGAAAGAGCGTTGGCATAGAACTTATACCCGCCGTTTTCGTAGTAGTAAAGCAGTATTTTGTGCGCGTGAACGAGGTACTCTTTGTCGTTTTTCAGCAGGTAAAGCTCGGTCAGATAGGTCGCCGCCCAGGGGATGTTGTAAAGGCGGGTCTGATCCTTTTCGGAGATCCGGAGGCCGTTGAAGACCTGCCCCGTTTCGGGCAGAAAAACCTCACGGAAGAAGAAATCCGTGTAGAGATCGAGCGATTTTTGCCACTTTGCGGCGGTTTCGGCGTCCTTCGCCATACCGTTTCGCAGTGCGTAGGCGATCAGGAGAGCCATGCCGAGGCGTTCCCTCTGCGCGTTGTGGTCGGGGGTGAGCTGTTCAAAGACCTTGCATTCCTTCACCGTGTCGTAGATGAGGTAGGCGCCCGAGAGCCGTGACCCCGCCCGCCCGTACTGCTGTCTGTCGATGATGTAGTTTATACGTCTGTCGGCAAGCTCGCGGAGGGGGAGCGAAACGTAGAACTCCGTGTAAGTTTTTACGCCGTTAAGCTCAATATCGTACCTTATATGACCGTATTTTTCGGGTTTTTGAGTGACAAAAAGCGTTTTTCCTTTTGTTTCAAAGGGTATTTCCTTTCCGTCCGAAACTACGCGGGCGGAGGTTATCTCCTTCGATGCCCCGGCGGTGAAGGATATGTTTTCGTCGGAAAAAACTGTGTGCCTTCCGGCGCTTATCCCGACGTAATTTTCGTATGAAGAGATTATTTCGTCGAACTCCCCGCGGTCTCTGAACCAGAAAAGCTCCCATTCGAGGACGTATTCCTCCCCGGGCTCGAGTTCAAACGGCTCGGCGTTGAAGAAAAAGCTGCCGCGCCCGCTCGCGTATTGGTACGAGGGGTCTTTCGGGTTTTCGACCTTCTCCTCCGAATAGCCGTCGAAAGCGCCTTTAACGAGAAATAATCCGAGATTTATGTCGCTCTCTCCCATTTTCAGCGCGTAAACGTAGGTGACGTTGCCGCCGCACCATATATGGGCGCTGCATCGGTGTTTCAGGCACTCGGCGGCGGAGGCGTAAACGTCGTAAAACGGTATCGACACCGAAAAACTGCCGTAAGACGGAAAAACGGGGTAGGGGGAGACGTTTTTGACCGTTACGGTTTCGACGAGACGCGCGCCCTTGAAACGCCTTAAAACGGTCACTTTCAGCTCGCCGTCCTCATAGACGCTTTCCGCCCGGTCGGCGGTTTCGGCGTGGCTTTTGAGTTCAAACCCCGGCAGGACACCGCGGGAGGGAAGATCGTGCCTTACCCGCTTCGGGAGTCCCCATTTTCCGCAGTTCGTCCAGTTCATTCCGTCTCCGTCACGCGGGGAGATTATTGAGGATATCGTACCGTCGGCAGGGTCAAACCCGACGGAGAAAAAGGTGTTTTTCATGGTTGGCTTCCTTTTTGAGGGGGAATGTGATTTGGATAAATGATACGGCTGCGTCGTAGGGTACGGCCCCCGGACGTACCGCTTGATCGGGTTTGCTGATCGACACGGCTACATCGTAGGGTACGGCGCCCTCGACGTACCGCTTGATCGGGGTTGCTGATCGACACGGCCACATCGTAGGGTACGGCGCCCTCGACGTACCGCTTGATCGGGTTTGTATATATGATACGGCTGTCGGTAGGGGAGGGCCTTGGTCCTCCCGCCGCTACGGTGAGGCACAAACTTTGGGGAACGGACGCACGGAAGACCTTCCTCCGGGAGGAAGGTGTCGCCGTAGGCGACGAAAGGAGCCCGGCGATCACTCAATTTGACGGAAATCTTCACCGAGGGAAGAAAAACTTACGATTTAGTATCGTTTCTATATATTACGATACAACAAATGAGGTGCCGCGGGCTCCTCCACCGCTCCGCGGAGCCCCCTCCC
>JAGHTD010000165.1 GCA_018065475.1 Candidatus Colimorpha enterica | reverse complement strand
GTTTGAGGTGGTTACGGCGTCAAAACCGAGGGTGGCGTAACCTCTGTTAAGCAGTGCCGTGCAGACGCCTTCGACGAGGGCGACGGACTTGTCGAAACCGCCCTCGGCGGGCAGCTTCTTTTCGCAGGTCGTGCGGTCGGGGTCGAAGCCCTTGCTCTTGACCGTCACCTTCCCGTCGGTACGGGGAGATGCGGCGGCGATGATGTCGAGGTCGATCGCGGCGGCGATGACTCTGCCCTTCTGGTGGTCGGTGTGGTTGCCGGAGATCTCGGAGCGTCCGGGAACCGAGAAAAGCGAAATGTCCCCGTCGCCGAACTCGCGGCGGTAGTCGTTTACGAGTGAAATATATCTTTCTCTCTGCGGGGCGACGGCGTCGGAGCCGTAGAGGCGTGTGAGGACGGGATCAAGCCCGCCGTCTTTTATGTATGTGATGAGTTTTTCGGAAACCATAGTCTTCTCCTTATAATCATTCAGCATATATTATAACAAATAATCGCGGGTTTTGCAATACCTTTGACGGGATTTCGGAGCGGAAAACGGCACGAAGGCAACGAATATCTTTCCGTTCCGGGACGCCGGTTTTTTATCCGCAGGCATAAGCTCCCGGCCGTCAGTCTTTCAGACAGCCGATCGGGATAACGCACACTCCGTCGTCCCTTCTGTACCCGTATTTCGTGCCGGTGACGACGAGCTTCAGATCCGGCAGTCTCAGGCGGCACTGCTTCTCTTTTTCGTTGTATTCTTTGATGAGCTCCTCGATCCTGCAAAGGTGTTTTGCGCCTTCGTCGATCTCGGATGAGCCGAGCTTGAACTCTATCAGCGCGTATCTTCCGTCGTTGAGATGAAGGACGCCGTCGGCTTCAAGTCCGTATCTGTCGCGGTAGTAGGACATCTGCCCGTCGAAAGCGGACGAATAGATCTTCAGATCCCTTATGCAGAGCGATTCAAAGAGAAATCCGAGCGTTCGGAAGTCGGTGTTGAAATAGCCGGGAGACAGTCCGAGCGCAGCGACGGCGATCGACGGATCGACGAGATTTCTTTTCTTTTTTGAACGAATGACGCTCTTTGAGCGTATCGCCGGGCACCACGCGTCAACGTCGTCGATGATACGGAGCTTTTCAAGAGCGTCGATATACTCGTTAAGGGTGGGCTGGGTGACGTCTTTTGTCGAATTGACGTCGTCAAGGATGGTTTTGAAATCCGCAGGCGTGCAGATGTTCCTCGAATAGGAAGAGAGAAGCGTGCGCGCAGTGGATGCGTTCCTTCTCCTTCCGTCGATATTGGATATATCGACCGAATACGTCTGCCTGAACAGGTCTTTGGCGATCTCGAGCTTTGAGCGGTCGCTTTTCAGATTAAGCGTGCTCGGCCAGCCTCCTCTGCATATAGCAAAAATGAGCCCGTCAACGTCGAGATCGGACTGACAGCCCTCAAAGCTCTCCGGATCGTCGAAAAGCTCTTTCAGCGAGACGCTTCCGTTGGATTCCGCGCTTTCGTAGAGACTCATCGGGAGCATATTCAGAGTGGAAATGCGCATAGTGCCGGTGTGAGAGGTGGTGACCGTCTGCGACGTCGAGCCGGTAAGGATATAAAGTCCCGGTGTCTGCTCGTCGTCAACCGATTTTCTGACCGCGCCCCATATTTTCGGGGCGTCCTGCCACTCGTCGATCAACCGGGGCTTGCTTCCTATCAGAAGACGGGACGGCTGTGTCTGCGCGACGGAAAGGTACTGCTCTCTTCTGTCTTCGTCCTGAAACTCGATGACGCTTGCGGCGCACTGCTTGGCGGTGGTCGTTTTTCCGCAGCCCTTCGGGCCGGTTATGAGGACGGCACCGAACGCTTCGAGCCGGCGGCTCAGCAATTCATCCGCTATTCTTTTTCTGTATTCCATTTTTGCCTCCTGAAAATATATCCGAATCGGTTTTGATTGCAAATGCAGGTGTTTGCCGGTTTTCCGTTGAAGATGTCGGAGCCCGCGGCACTTCATTTGTCGTATCGTAATGAATAGAATATAAAAGAAACGATAAGGAATAGGCTCCCCGAGATGAGCTTGCTCATCTCTTGTAAGCGGGAGCTGGCGAGCGTAGCGGCTACGTGTAGCCTCCCCTGTGTAAGGGGAGGTGGCATCCGAAGGATGACGAAAGGGTTGTTTCGGGCTATTCTAACATTTTGCAATAGTTACATCCTTCAAACAACAACCCTTCCACCGCTCCGCGGTTTCTCGCCTGCGGGCTCCGGCGTCGAGCGACCGCTTGCGGTCGGGAGATCGTGGAGCGCGAAGCGCGTAGCATCCCTCATCCGGATGGAGGTTGACAAGCGAGTGCCTTGCCGGGGAGCGAACACCCATCCCTGAAGAGCCGGACACCGTGGATCTTCCCGCTTTTATTATATCACAGGACGGGCGGGATGTCAATCTGTTTATCGGAATTGATGTAAAATATTTATCACTTTTGATGTAATTCATTTATGATTATCGACTGTATGCGCTTATTATTTTTTACCGTATCGGGCGGGGAACGACGCCGGAGATACGGGCGTTTTCCGTCTTACTGCGCGCGGGGAGTTATACTA
>JAGHTD010000306.1 GCA_018065475.1 Candidatus Colimorpha enterica | reverse complement strand
TTCTTCGAGCTCAATGCAGAAAATTACTGATATTAAAAAACAGCGTGTCGCCACGCTGTTTTCTTTTATTTTTTCTTGCTTTTTGATGCTGTCTTTGCCTTGGCTTTCGGGGCGGCGGGGTTTATCTTTGGCGTTTTTACGCGATAAGAGCCGATTGCCTCGTAGGCGTCGGAAATGTCCTGATTGCTGAGAAACTTATCCCTGTTTATATCTTTGAGCGAGGGAAGAAGCGTCTTCGCGGTAAGGAGCTTGTTGGACTTGACTCTGAATACGGTCTTTTTGCCGTAAAACACGGCAAAATTGTAGATCGGAACGTTGAAGACGGAGTTCTCTTTCAGTATCTGCAGGATGGCGTTGACGGCGTGGGCGTTCGCTTCAAGCGGATTGGGGATCGTTGTCACGCCCGTGTTGTTCTGTATCGTCCAGTCGCCGGTGCCGGAGTTATCCACCGCTCCCGGTATGCCGATGAGCGACATGACGGCGATACCGCCGTGCGAAATGTAGATAAGGTCGGCGTTTGCATTGACGAACGAACCGTTGCCTACCGGCTCGGGAAGGACAGCGTTGCGGATGAGCACCGGCCTCAGCATCTGCGCCTTGATAAGAGAAGGGACGAAGCTCTCGCTCCTGTTCTTTTTCGCAAAAAGGGCGGTGATCTTCTTCTTTGTGTTGATTCGCCATGCGATAAGGCCGGAGCCGATCACAACGAGAGCGATTACGGTGAGTACAATCAGGGTTATGAATATTTTTGAAATGGCTTCCAAATCGGACGTCCTCCTTATCTTCTTATTTCGGTATTATCAGTCTGCGTTCTTTTCAAGATAAGCAACGACGTCGCCGACTGTGATGAAGGTATGGATGTCGTCGTCGGAAACTTCGACACCGAACTTCTCTTCACAGTTGAGGATGAGGTCTGCAAGCTCGAGGGAGTTGATACCGAGATCGTTTACAAGCTCTGCGTCGGGCTTTACGTTTGCGGGATCGACGTTGAGGTCGTTTACAAGAATTTCTTTTACTTTTTCGAACATGATTTGTTCCTCCGTTTATTTAACAAGATATCTCTTGATTTTTCTGGTCGTGGTTTTTTCAAACTCGGTGTCTCTTATCTCAACTGCACGCATCTGCTTGTACTGAGGAAGCGATTTATTGACCTCGGTGACGGCATCCTTTACGGCTTTTTCGACCTCCTCCGGCGTTTTGCCTTTCGCAAAGTCCTGATTCGGGTAGATGACAGCCGTGATCGCAGTCTCGCCCGTCGTCTCGTCTTTTCTGCCGATGACGACCGACTCGCCGATAACGTCGTCTCTTGACGCAAGGTGCTCTTCAAGCTCCTCGGGAAAGACATTTTTGCCGTTTGAGAGGATGATGACGTTCTTTTTTCTGCCGGTGATGAAGATATATCCTTCGTCGTCGATGTAGCCGATGTCGCCGGTCCTGAACCAGCCGTCCTCGGTGAAAACTTCCTTCGTGGCTTCTTCGTTCTTGTAGTAGCCCTTCATTACGTTTTCACCCTTTACGAGGATCTCTCCGGTCTCATCCTCGGGCTTCTTGTCGATCTTGACCTGGGAGCAGAGAACGGGGCGTCCGACGGAGTGGGGCTTTTCCTCACCGGGCGAGTTGACGGCAACGAGAGGAGAACACTCGGTTATGCCGTAACCCTCGAGGATGAATATGCCGAAGGAGTTGAAATCCTTTATGATCTGCGGGTTCATCGGAGCGCCGCCGACGACGATCGAGCGGAGATTGCCGCCGAGAGCGCCGGTGATCTGACCGAAGAACTTGTCACGCATATCTATGCCGACCTTGAGGAGCCCGTCGCTTATCTTCATCAGACGGCGGACGGTCTTTCTCATACCCTTTTTGTCGATTTCCGACCATATCTTCTTATACATCGTTTCGACGTAGAGAGGAACGAGCATAAGAGCGTTGGGCTTGTACTTCGCAAAGTTGCGGAGCGTGTTCTTCATACTGTCGTTGATGACCATCGTCGCGCCGAGGTTCTGAATTGCGAGCTGGCCGCAGGTGATCTCGTACGAATGGTTCATCGGGAGGCAGTCAACGAAGAGGTTTGTGTCGTCGTACTGCATTGACTGGCAGGAGCCGTTTGTCGCAGCGACAAAGTTGCGGTGGCTGAGCATAACGCCCTTGCTGGTACCCGTAGTGCCGGAGGTGAAAATGATCGCCGCCGTATTGTCAAGGTCGGGAACGATGTCTGTGAAGCGGGTGTCTCCGCCGTCGTACAGCTTTTTGCCCATTTCAAGAAGGGAATCCATCGACATTATTTTGTCGTTTTCGAGGGTCTCCTTATTGCTGATCGGGATGAAATATCTGAGCGTGGGGATCCTGTCGCCGTAGGCGGCAAGGCGGTTGTTGAACTTTGATGTATATACGAGCGCCTCGATCTCCGCAATGTTCATAAAGTCGATGAGAGCGTCGTCGGGGAGGTCTTTGTCGAGAGGGACGATCGTGCCGTTTGAGGCGATCGTTGAAAAAAACGTCGTCATATAGAGGGGATGAGTGTCTCCGATGACGCCGATATGCTTTCCTGCAAGTCCGAGTTCGCAGAAAGCGGTGCCGAGATAAAGCACTCTTTCGTAGTTCTCACGGTAGGAAACGTGCTTTTCCTCTTTGTCTTCGTTATAGATATATATGTCCTTGTCTTCAAACTGAGACGCGCCTTCGCGCACCATCATAAGAAGATCGGTGATTATCTTTGTAGGGTGTCTGGCTTTAAGTTTCTTCATTGCAATTCCTCCTTGTCCAAGAAATAAAACACTAATATATATTATATAGAAAAACGGCCTTCTTGTCAATAAAAGAAGACCGCTTTTCACAAAAGTTTTTGAATTGTTCAAATATTATTCCCGTCAGAGGGCGTCGAACATATCCGCAAGGCGGCGCGCGGAGTCGGCAAGGGCCTTTATACCCGCGAGCTTATCATCGACCGTAGCGAGGTATGCGTCGGCCTCGAGCGTGAAATAGCCGTCGTAGCCGATCTCTTTCAGCGCCTTGACGACGCCGTTGAAGTCGATCTGCATCGAGAACGGGAGCTGATGCGAATCCTTCCACCTGTCGTTGTCGTGGATGTGGAGGGCTTTGAGGCGCGGGCCGAGCGCCCTTATCATCTCGGGGGCGGAAGTGCCGAGGCCTCTCATTTCGGCGTGGCCGATGTCGAGGCAGGCGACGAGCCATTCGCTGTTGACGGCGTCGAGATGGGCGTTGAAGCTCTCTCCGTCGGAGCAGGCAGCGGGAGCCGCCTGATCAAGCACGTTGTCCCAGTTCCACATGTTTTCGGTGGCGATCCTGACGCCGTACTGCTTCGCAAAGGGAAGAAGCATATTGTAAAGTTCGGCGTTTTTCTCGGGAGTATCGGTGTTCACCGGATGGATTATGCAGATGTTTCCTCCCGCTTCGGCGGTAAGCTCTATCGCCTTCTGAAGAAGAGGGTAGATCTCGGGGAAGGAAGGGAAGGGCGCGTGCGACTGATTGCAGTGTATGCCGTTGTCCTCGCCGACCTTTTTCAGACGGCGGGCGAAATCGAGCGCGCCTTTGCCGCAGAGAGGGTGATCGGAGTATCGGAAGACACCTTTCGACCAGTCCCTTCTTGCCATTTCAAACATTGAGAAGTCCCATGCGTCAAAACCCGCCTTTGCGTATTCCTCTATTGCCCGCTCCTCGCCGAAAACCTTTGCGGCGGACGATATTTCTGTTGAAGTTTTCATTTAAGCAACCTCGTTTTCAGTCAGATATGACGGTTTCTTCGATCTTTTTTCTCTTGCCGTGATTGTGGGAAGGGACGCAGTTCTCCGACGGATGACCCATCATAAGGATCGCCACGGGGACGACGTTTTCGTCAAGGCGGAAGTCCTTTTTCAGCACGTCGGGCTTGAAATACATCACCCACGTCGAGCCGATCCCTATCTCCTTCGCCTGAAGCATCATGTGGGTGGCGACGATCGACGCGTCGATATCCCCGCTGGACTTGCCGTCGAACGGGCGCACCCAGCATTTGTCGGCTTCATAGCAGACGATCAGGGCGAGGGGAGCGTCAAAAGTGTAGTCGGTGCAGTTTTTCAGCTTTTTCAGCCCTTCCTCCGATCTTACGGCGATGATCCTCTGCGGCTGTCTGTTGCAGGCGGTGGGAGCGAGATTTCCGGCTTCGAGAATAACGCTGAGATCGGTGTCGGACACCTTTTCATCCGAAAATGATCTTACCGAATAACGCTCTTTCGCAAGATTTGAAAAATCCATAATAATTTCCTTTTTATTTTTTCGGGTGCGGGATCAGGTGATCGGAGCGATGGTGGAGGCGGAGACGATCATCGAATAGTAGTTTGCGTAATCTACGGGGCCGGGC
>JAGHTD010000077.1 GCA_018065475.1 Candidatus Colimorpha enterica | reverse complement strand
ATAATATACTCAGTAATTATCGTAAATTGAGGCAAGCATGAAAAGGCATATAGCAATAATACTATCTTTTCTTCTGATTTTTTCTTTCATTTCCGGCTGTTCGGGCCCGCAGTCTCAGCCAAGCGACACAAGCACGTCGGAAACGCAAAGCTGCAAAGATACCGAGCCGATACCCGAAAAGGAAGCGGACGTTTTTCTGAATTCCATTTCTGTTGACGGCGTTCCTCTCGAGGGTTTCAGACGTGACAAACAGGACTATACGTTTGATTTCGCTCTCCCCGACGGTTACCCGACGGTAACGGCGGAGCCGGACGGACAGTATGAGACCGAGACCGTTCAGCCATCAAAAGCGACGGACGGCAAGGCAGTAATAACCGTCCTTGACGGCAGCGGCGGAAAGAGAACCTACACCGTGGCTTTTATCCCCGCGGAAGCGTTTGAGGTCAAGGCGGAGACCATTCTCCCCGGCGGAGCCGACGGCGCGCTTTCCTTCGTCTGTGACGACGGAAAGACCGACACCGCTAACAAAATGAAGAAATATGCAGAGGAATACGATTTCCTCACCGCGTCGTTTGCGATCCCGACGCGCGATCTGGCGACCTTCTCGATGGTTTCAAACGAATATATGATCGACAAGGACGGCAATTTCAGTATCAGAATCAAGAGCCCGGAAGCAAAGTTCTGGCGCGATCTCATCAAGGAGGGCGGCGGCAGATTCAGCATAAACAGCCACGGCCACGCTCACGCATACTGGGGTGTAGATGACAGCGGCACCGGGGGCTTCCCGAAGTTCAACACTCTGAAAGAGGTCACGGGCTCGAAGCAGATCATCAAAAAGGTATTTGACATCGACTCGCTTGCTATGATCAATCCCGGCATCACCGCGCCCTCAAATGAGTATTTTCCGTATTTCAAGAAGCTCGTTATGGAGCATTATTACGGTATGCGCACCGGTAAGATCGACGCGCCAAACACTCCGAAATATTTCAATTTCAGGGATTTAAGATACGATATAGGATCAAACGTCATCTTCGACAGAGGTCAGATGTCGCCCGAAAAATACGCTCAGTCCTGGAACGACTACATTGACAGCCAGACAGGCAAAGGCGGCTGGGCGGTATTCTGCATACACTGCATATACGACGACAGCAGAAAGATCGACAACGACTATACCGTCAAGGATTCCGAGATGAGGATAATGCTCGATCACGTCAGGGATCTCGGCGAAAACAAAATATGGTGCGCGACCTTCGACGAGGTTATGAAATACTATTTCGAGCTCTCGTCCCTCTCACTCGCCGCATCCGTGATCGGTAAGGATGACGGCATAACCGTCACTCTCACCGACAGGGAAGACGATGAGGCGTTTGATTCGGCGATCCTCGTTAAGCTCACCGTCCCCGCGACGTGGGACAAGGCGTTCATCGGCGAAGATGAGCTTGAAATAACCGAAGGGGAAGACGGAACGAGATACGTCGTCGCTCCCGCTGTTCCCGACAGAGGAGACATTACCGTTTCCCCCGTTCTTACAGTCAATTCTTAATAAATGAGGTGGTATATATGACCGAAATACTTGAAGCGGTAATGGTAATAAGCTTCGGAATATCCTGGCCGGCTTCCATACTGAAATCTTACAGAAGCAGGACCGCAAAAGGGAAGAGTCTTTTCTTCCTCTCTATGATCTGGATCGGATACGTTGCGGGTATCGTGTGGAAGGTGATAGACTTTTCACGCACCGGCGCGTTCAAATATCCGGCGGTATTCTACGTTATAAATCTGATCATGGTCAGCATTGATATTAACCTTTACTTCAGAAACAAAAAGCTCGACGCTCAGTCAG
>JAGHTD010000142.1 GCA_018065475.1 Candidatus Colimorpha enterica | reverse complement strand
GCCTTGACGTTCTTTGTTGCAAGAGCGGCAACGACGTCGAGATAAAGCGGCTCGCCGAGGGGACCGGGTTCCTTTGTTCTGTCAAGAACAGCGATCTTCTTTGCGGTTGCGGGGATAGCTTCAACGAGCTTGTCTGCGCAGAAAGGACGGTAGAGGCGGACCTTTACGAGGCCGACCTTTTCACCTGCGGCGTTGAGGTAGTCGATGACCTCCTCGATGACGTCGCAGACGGAACCCATAGCGACGATGACACGGTCAGCGTCGGGAGCGCCGTAGTAGTTGAAGAGCTTGTAGTCGGTGCCGAGCTTGGCATTGACCTTGCCCATGTACTCCTCGACGATAGCGGGAAGTGCCTGGTAGTATTTATTGGAAGCTTCTCTGTGCTGGAAGAAGATGTCTCCGTTTTCTGCGGAGCCGTGGAGAACGGGGTGCTCGGGGTTGAGAGCTCTTGCTCTGAACTCGGCAACTGCGTCCATATCGACCATCTCTTTGAGGTCTTCGTAATCCCACGCTTCGATCTTCTGGATCTCGTGAGAGGTACGGAAGCCGTCGAAGAAGTTAAGGAAAGGAACTCTTCCCTTGATCGTGGAAAGGTGAGCGACTGCACCGAGGTCCATGATCTCCTGCTGGTTGGTTTCGCAGAGCATTGCGTAACCGGTCTGACGGCAGGCGTAAACGTCGGAGTGATCGCCGAAAATGTTGAGGGCGTGAGATGCTACGCAGCGAGCCGAAACATGGATGACGGAGGGGAGAAGCTCTCCTGCGATCTTATACATGTTGGGGATCATAAGGAGCAGGCCCTGTGATGCGGTGTAGGTTGTGGTGAGAGCGCCGGATGCGAGAGAGCCGTGAACAGCGCCTGCTGCGCCTGCCTCGGACTGCATCTCTACCATCTTTACTCTGTCACCGAAGATGTTTCTGGCGGGCTCGCCGAAAATGTTCTTATCGGTTGCCGACCAGGTGTCGGTCACCTCTGCCATAGGGCTGGAAGGGGTGATCGGGTAGATGGCGGCAACTTCCGTGAACGCATACGAAACGTGTGCGGCAGCGGTGTTGCCGTCCATGGAAATTTTTCTTCTTGCCATGATTTTCCTCCAATAATTATTCAGTATGGTTACTGTTTATTACATTAAAAATAAGAAAACAATACGCCACTTCATATTTTACCATATTTTTCGGTAAAAGGCAAGATATTATGACAAAATCCTTGCACTTTTTTCAAACATTTTGCAGGAAAAATATTTTTTGAGATTTTTTTAACTTTTTTCGTAAAAAGTCTTGACAATCACTTGACTGTATGATATAATTATCAAAACGCAAGAGGAAATCATCTGATAGGAGAATGATATGAAATTACCCGGTACAGATATTGAATGTAAACAGCTCGGCAGAGCAGAGGCGGAGGCGATGCTCGGAGGAATATTCGCGGGCGGAGGGCTTGTGCTCTCGCAGATCGCGGCGCTCACCGGTATGGAGCTGTATTCGGTGCAGAACTGGGTGAGGCGCGGCTTCGTCTCGCCGCCCGTGAGAAAAAAATATTCTCCGAGGCAGTTCTGCCGCCTTGTGATAATAAATATGCTGAAGGACAGCATGAGCATAGGAGAGGTAACCGGTCTTCTTACCTATATAAACGGCGACCTCAGCGACGAGGGGGACGATATGGTCTGCGACGATCTCATCTACCTCGGCTTCACCGATCTCATATCCGCGACGCAGTCGGAGGACGAGGACGCGGTGAAGGAAGCGGCGGAAAAGGTCGCGGCGGAGATCACCGAAGGGGAAGCGGAAAAGCGTCTCGGCGAGGTGCTGACGGTGATGTACTTCGCCTACCGCGCGTCGCTTCTCGTGAAGAAAAACGGGGAGCTTATGCATAAATATATAAAATGAGGTGAAATAAATGATTTTGCTTTCAATACTGTTTGCCGCCCTGATGATCTTTGCGGCAAAGACGCTATTCAAGCTCAACTGGTGGCTGTTCAAGGTCTCGCTGAAGTTCTGCTTCTATGCGCTGATCGCAGTCGTCGTATGCCTCCTCCTCTGCGGGGTGGCGCTGATATAACGGAGGGAATATGAAAAACTACGAATACAAGATACAGACGTACGGCATCGCCTTCTCGTCGAGAAAGACCTACAAGAGGATGCTGAACGAATGTATAAACGAAAACGCAAAGGACGGGTGGCGGCTCCACTCGTTCGACACCTGTATGGGTGACATTCTCACCGTCATATTTGAACGGGAGATAGAAAACTGAAAACAATAAAAAGGAGAAAATAAAATGGAATATCTTATCTACATCGGACCCGCCGTACTGCTTCTTCTGATACTTGCGATAGCAGGTTATCTGAAAGCGCCGCCCGACACCGCGTATATCATCTCCGGCCTCGGGAAAAAGCGTATTCTCATAGGTAAAGCGGGCTGGAGAGTCCCCTTCTTCGAGAGGGTGGACAAGATCTCGCTCAGAGTAATGCAGGTGGACGTCAAGACAAGCGAGGCGGTGCCGACAAACGAGTTCATCAACGTCAGCGTTGACGGCGTCGCAAACGTCAAGGTCAGCTCCAACCCGAAGCTCCTCGAAAAAGCCGCCGAATCGCTGCTCGGAATGAAGCAGAGCGAGCTCGTCATGCTCGTCACGCAGGTGCTTGAAGGCAATATGCGTGAGATCGTCGGCTCCGTCGGACTGAAAGAGATGGTCCAGGACAGACAGGGCGTTGCGAAGAAGATCACCGAGAACGTCGTTCCCGATATGGAAAAGCTCGGTATCGAGGTCGTCAACTTCAACATCCAGAACTTCAAGGACGCCGCCGGAACCATTGAGAATATGGGTATCGACAACGTCGAGCAGATCAGAAAGAACGCGCAGATCGCAAAGGCGAACGCGCAGAGAGACATCGCGATCGCTACCGCAAACGCTCAGCAGGAGGCCAACGCCGTAAAGGTCGAGGCCGAAAAGTTGATCGCGGAGCAGGACGCACAGCTTGCCGTACAGCAGGCGGATATGAAGTCGAGATCCGACTCCAAGAGGGCAGAGGCAGACGCCGCATATTCCATCCAGCAGGAGGCACAGCGTAAGACCATCGAGGTGACGAAGGCAAACGCCGACATCGCCCGCCGCGAAAAGGAAGCCGAGCTCGCCGAAAAGGAGATCGCTCTTCAGGAAAAGCGTCTTGACGCGGAGATCAAAAAGCAGGCCGACGCCATGAAATACAAGGCGGAAAAGGAAGCCGAGGCAGACCTCATCCGCCGTCAGAAGGACGCCGAGGCGAAGAAGTACGAGGCGATCCAGCAGGCGGAGGCGAGAAAGGCAGAGGCGGAAGCAGCCCGCTTCGCAATGGAGCAGGAGGCGGAAGGTATCAGAGCCAAGGGCCTTGCGGAGGCGGAAGCCATCGAAAAGAAGGCGGAAGCGCAGAAGAAAATGGGTGAGGCATCCG
>JAGHTD010000045.1 GCA_018065475.1 Candidatus Colimorpha enterica | reverse complement strand
GGATATATATCTTCTTTGGGTTCTCTCTGCCTGCGACCATTATCTGAGTGTTTCCGGCAAATTTCTTTATAAGGTCGATATCCTCTCCGATGATGCTCCCGTAAAGGAAGGAAGTCAATTTGTCAGTATCAAGCCCGTTCTTGCTCATGACGCGCACCGAGAAAAGTGCGTTGTTTACGCCGTTTTCTTTTGAAGCCGCGGCACCTTTGAGCGCATAGACTTCGTCAAGCTCAAATCTGTACGAGACGGCTGACGAAAGGATCGTGTTGTTGACGGCACAGGAGATCATTTCTCCGCTCATCATTGTTACGAAGTCGGTGATCTCGCCTTTTTCGTTGACCCTAACCGCTTTGTTGTGAGTTCCGGGGAGGACTATGACACATTCTTTTTCGTTGGTGAATTCAGAAAGGCCTACGGTCTCGGTCTCCTCGCCCCTCATGATGTCGGCAAGTTTTCCGCCGTTCATCTTTTTAAGCCCTCTTACGATGACGAAAGGGATTGAAGAAATGTTCGGTATCACCGTTTCGTAAAGATCGTCGGCGAGCTTAAAGGCGTTGCCGGGGAGGACGAGGTGATCGACCTCGCAAAGTCCCGCTTCGCTTCCGAGCATACCCGACGCCATAATGCAGTCAACGTCGCTTTCGGTAAGACCGTTTTTGTTGAGTATTTCGGAAACGGCGTTTCTTACTCCCTCAAAGAGCAGTTTCTTTCCTTCACCTTTTCCGAGTCCCGCGCCGAGAGGATATTTCCCGCCGTCGATTTCTCTGTCACCGTCAAACAGCCATAGGCGCATATTTGACGTGCCCATATCCATTACAAAAAACATTTTTCCTCCTGCTCTCGTCAGAAACCGTATTTTTCGAGCTTATCGGAAAGTAGGAGCGCTCCGTTGTCGATAATGAGCGTGTCTCCGGTAACCGATTTTGCACTCGAAAGATATATGACCGCCTCAGCGACGTCATCGACAGTCGCCCATTTTTTCAGCGGGATCTTATAGAAGGTGGATTCCTTGTCGTCAAGACGGGAAGCTCCGGTATCTACCCATCCGGGGGCGACCGTGTTTACTCTTATTCCGTATTTTGCCATTTCGAGGGCGATATGCTCAACCATTTTGTTCATAGCGGCTTTGACCGAGCCGTAAACGCTCACCTCTGCAAAATGCGCCCTTGAATTGTTTGACGATATGGCGACTATGCTTCCTTGCTTGCCGTGCTTTATCATCTGTTTTGCGGCGCATTGTATGCAGAAATACGCGCCCTTGAAGTCCACTCCGCAGATGTTGTCAAAAAGTGCTTCAGTGGTATCGAGAAAGGGGGATTTTTTCGTTATGCCCGCGTTGTTGACGAAAAGATCGACGGGACCGAGCTTTTCCTCACATTCGTCGAACATAGCGGTGATTTGCTTCACGTCGGAAATATCGGCCTGTATGGCTATGGCTTTTCTCCCGAGAGTGCGTATTTCATCGCACGCGGAAAGCGCCCCTTCGGCGCTTGCTCGGTAATGCAGTGCGACGTCGTAGCCCTCTTTTGCGAGACGGATGGCAATACCTCTGCCTATGCCCGTTCCCGCTCCTGTCACAAGTGCTGTCATTGGTCCTTTGTTCATATTCGAAACCGCGTTCAGTCTTTCTTCCATCCGTATTTGTCGGCGAGGATCCCGTAAAGCTCCTCAAACATAGAGTCGTAGATCTCATCGGATGTAAATGTCGGCTTACGGCAGTAATCGCTTTTGATGATACCGCGCTTTTTGAGAATCTTCTTCTCAAAGTAAATGATCTGCTCGACATTCTGTCTTATATGGTTGAGCATCGGGAGAAGCTCGGAGTGAACTCTGAACGCCCTGTCTCTGTTGCCGGAGAAATAGCTATTGTAAATATCGAGGTAAACGTCAAACATGGAGCATCCGGGCATTGCGCCGGTGGCGCCTCTGTCGAAGCCCTCGATGAGTTGGAATCCGGCGTTTCCGACGAAGATACCGAGATTTTCGTTTTCGCCGTGGAGCTTGGTAAGATATGCGCCGACGGGCTTGCACTCGATCTTATAGTACTCGATGTTGGGGCATTCTCTGTTGAGTTTGATGAAGGTGTCGGTAGGGATGGCGACTCCGGTCTGTTCGGGAGCGTACTGAGGCATAACGGGAATGTTGACCGCATTGGCGATTGCCTTGATATGGTCATAAACCGCACCCGCTCCGGGTTTGAGGAAGAAGGGAGGGAGGATCATCAGGCAGTCCGCACCAAGAGATTCGAAGAATTTTGCCTGTGGAACGGCGCACTCGATTGCGTGTTCGGTCACCGAAATGACGATCTTGCCGCCGTATTTGTGAGCGGTCTCGACTGCGACCTTTGCCATTTCGGTCTTTTCATCGGGTGAAAGCTTGTAATATTCTCCGGCGATGCCGAAGAGGGTAGCGCCTTCGCATCCGCCCTCGATGAGCGTTCTTATAAGATTTCTGAAGCTGTCGTAATCGACTTTGCCGTTGTCGTCAAACGTGGCGGCGATTATCGGATATATGCCTTTTAACATAAATATTCTCCTTTATTTCTTTACTCTCTGCATATAGGTGAGGTCGCAGCCCTCATCGGCCTGCGTTACTGTGTCTATGAAATTGCGGACGAAACCGCGCTCGATGTCCGGGTGTGTCTTCGGTTTGAAGTCCTTCAGTCTTTCCGCCATTTCTTCGTCGGATATTTCGACCTCAATTAAGTTGTTCTCGACGTCAAGATGAATGATATCGCCGTCGCGGACTGCCGCAAGAGGACCGCCGACAGCGCTCTCGGGAGCGACGTGGAGAACCTGAGTGCCGAAGCAGCCACCGGACATTCTCGCGTCGGTGATCCTTACGAAGTCCTTGATACCCTGCTTGTTGAGTACGGGAGGAAGGGGCATATAGTTGCCGTTTTCGGGCATTCCGGGTGCTCCTACGGGGCCGTATCCTCTGAGGACGACGACCGTATCGGGAGTAATATCGCAGTCCTTTGCGAGAAGATATTTCTGGCACTCCTCGAGTGTCTCGAATACCTTTGCAGGGCCTCTGTGGTTGAGAAGGTGTTTGCTTGCCGCGCTTCTCTTGATGACCGCACCGTTGGGAGCGAGATTGCCGTAAAGAACGGCGATACCGCCTTTGTCTTCAATAGGATCGGAAAGAGGACGGATTACGTCTTTGTCATAGGGAAGGTCGGCGTCCTTTAGGTTTTCTCCGACGGTCTTTCCCGTTACGGTAAGACATTCGGTATTGAGACTTCCTTCGAGCTCCTTCATTAGCGATACGACGCCGCCTGCGTCGTGGAAACCCGTTCCGACGGAATACTTCCCGTGGGGCTTTACGTTTACAAGCACGGGAGTCTCCTTACTTATCCTCTCGAAATCGTTGAGATCAAGTTCGATGCCCGCTCTTCTTGCGATAGCAGTAAGATGGATGATGAGGTTTGTTGAGCCGCCGGTCGCCATAAGAACTCTGATTGCATTCTCGATGGACTTCTTGTTGATGATATCAAGGCACTTGACGTCATCCTCGACGAGCTTGACGATCTGTCTTCCGGTCTCTTCGCAGTAGCGGAGTTTTTCGGCAGATACACCGAGGCAGGAGGACGAGCCGGGCAGCGCAAGACCGAGCGCTTCTGTCACTGTCTGGCAGGTGTTGGCTGTACCCATTATCGGGCAGGCTCCTGCGGAGCCGTAGAGACAGCCCTCCTGTTTCGTCATCTCGTCGAGAGTGATCTCACCCGAGGTGAACTGATTGTAGATGATGAAGCTGTCCGTTCCGCAGACGAGCGGCTGACCCTTGTAGCTTCCGGGGAGCATTGCGCCGCCGGGAAGATAGATCGTCGGCTTGTTTGCCGATACAGCCGCCATAAGGTGGGCGGGAATATTCTTGTCGCAGCCGCCTATCAGGACGATACCGTCGAATGGATGACGCTCAATCAGTTCCTCTGTGGTTATCGACAGAAGGTTGCGGTAAATAAGACTTGAAAGATCGAAAAATACTTCGCAGATCGAAAGGGTATTGACTTCAAGCGGGAAACCACCTGCCGCCCAAACGCCTCTTTTGATCGCTTCCGAAAGCTGACGGAAATGAACGTGACCGGGATTTGTCTCTGCCCACGTATTGATGATACCGATAAAGGGTTTTTCTATATCCTGGTCGGTGTAGCCCATTGATTTGAGAAGTGCGTTGCGGATAAGACCGGTGCGGTCACCTCTCTTTTTCCATTTTGCGGAATAATTATTTTCCATATTTTTTCCTCCCGTTCTTATTATTGTAATTATAATCCAATTCATAAAAAATTTAAATGAAATTATTTGATATATATATGGCTTTTTTTGACTTTATATGATATAATAATAAAGGAGGGGATTAATTATGACCGATTATCTTGAAAGCAGTCTTGATTTTATGCTGCCGACCGATCTTAACCTGTTTTACTGCGGGAAGAGGGAGAAGACTCTTGATCACGAATACGGCCCCGCTGTACGGAGCCACTTTCTTATCGTATTCGTAAATGATGGAAATGCGACGATACTCAGCGAAGAACCTAACATCAGCCTTTCTTCCGGTGACGTGTTCTTTATGTTTCCTAACAGAAAAATACATTATAAGGCACTTCCCGGGACGAGATGGACGATCTCGTGGATAGGTGTTTACGGCAGTCTTGTTGAAAAATACATCGATATGCTCGGTCTCACTCCTGAAAGACCGGTGCTAAGACCGTCGTGCCCTGAGAAGATAGAAAAAATACTTGATGACATTTACAATTCTTCACTCGGCAAATCCATAAGCAGAAAGGTCAAATGTCTGTCTTTGACACAGCTTTTCTTTTCCGTTCTTTTCGAGGACTTTACCGAAAAAAAAGTTGACAGTTCACTGATGTCGGAGGCGATGTATTTTATCCGTATGAATTATGACAGAGGCATTTCATCAAATGACATAGCAGAAAAGCTGAACATCGACCAAAGCTACTTCACCCGCGTTTTCACAAAGACCTACGGTATGCCTCCGAACAAATGGCTTAACGTGCTTCGGCTGGAGAAGGCGTGCGAACTTCTGAAGACGACCGATCATCCGGTAAAGATAATCTCCCGCTCGGTCGGAATAACCGATCCATTATATTTTTCGCGTCTATTCAGACAGTATAAAGGAGTCTCTCCTTCGGAATACCGTGATGAATCGAAATGGTAAAAAGGCATCTGCCATACATATATTTTTTTGACATTCACTGACTTTTAACACTTATTCGTAATTTTGATACGATTTGCAATATTATAAGAAAATAATTTCAATTCTTTTTGCGCCTCTTTTTGATAAAATATAAAGTGATAGTTCCTATGGGACAATTATTACGGTTTATACAAAGGAGAAGATTATTATGAAGAAAATTATCTCAGCCATTCTTGCGGCGATTTTCGTCATTGCCGCCGTGGCCGCCTGCACGAAGCCCGAAACACCTTCTACCGACGACACTACAGCAAAAACCGGCGACGAAACGACCGAAGCGGAAAGAGTTCCGAGATTTTACGACAACCTTGATTTTGAAGGCACTACCGTAACTGTTGCGTCCAGAGACGCAGAGACTACGATGTACGTTCTCGGTGAGGATGGAGGAGACGTTGTTTTCGCGTCTATCTATCAGGCAAACGAACTTGTGAACGGCCGTCTCAACATAGACAGACAGTATCAGCTCGGATCAAGTGACACAAACAGATTTACGGTTGACATCACCACGCAGATCCTTGCCAATGACTGCACGGCGGACACGGTTCTTGTCGATCAGTATTACGGCACGACCTATGCTCCCCAGGGCTGCTATGCAAACATCTGCAGCAGTGACTATAAGGGTTATCTCGACCTTGACCGGAATTGGTGGTACAAGGATTATATGGATAATATCACGATTGGGAACGATACCGGATTCTTCCTCAGCGGCGACGCTTCACCCTCGATCTTCTCGTGGGCTTCCTGCTCGTTCGTCAATCTTAATTTCTACGAGGACGTTATCGGTGATCCTCAGGAGTTCCTCAATGACGTAGAGGCAGGAAAGTGGAACCTTGACGTTCTGCTTGAACTCAGCAAAAAGGTTTATCTCGATCTTGACGAGGACGAAATGGTAACGGGAGCCGACCGTCTCGGCTTTGCCGTCGTCAGAGGTCAGTCCGCGATGTTCGCGGGAATATGCGCCGGAATGAAGTTCATCAACCATAACAACGACGGATCATATACGATCGTTGTTGACAGAGAACAAAATTATGACATTTTCTCAAAGCTGTACCGCCTGTATAACGAGGCGCCCGGCATTTACACCTACACCGCAGGCGCAAACGAAAAATACGCAAAGAAGACGTTCTGCGAAGGCCGTTCGCTCTTTATGAACGAATATATCCTCACGACATGGGATGAAGACGTCCGCTCTATGGAAAACGAGTTTGCGGTTCTTCCGAGACCTAAGTTTGACGAAAACCAGGAGAACTATATAACTGCGCTTCAGGACAGCTTTATGCTTTACACGCTTCCCACGTGTATGTCGCTCAGCAAGGTTCCTGCTACGACGGCTATGATCGAAGCTCAGGCAATAATCAACAATGAGATCGTAATTCCGTCGATCTTCGATACGGCACTTAAATCAAAGTACCGTTCCGATCTCGTTGACTTCGAGCAGGCGTCCCGCCTCATCGAGCTTGTAAGAAGCGGTATCACTACCGACTTCGGCGTCGTTTACAACACCAATCTCGATTATATCGCTACGATGATGGGCAGACTTATCGAAAACAGAAAGAATGCTTACGCCTCCGACGTTGCCGGTAACATCGCCATTTACCAGGAAAAGCTGAACGATCTGTTCCTTGCCTTCGAGCAGCTGAAATAATTGATGATAATGAGCGTGCTGTAGCAAAAGTCAATAAAAAAGCAGAGCCAAGTTACTACGAAAGGTAGTGACTTGGCTCTGTTTCTTTGGCTGCCGCTGTCTTATTAGATTCATTATCAAAGAAATCAAAGCTGATGAATCGTTGACTACACAATTATCTGATATTAATATTTGATTCATTTTCGTACACATAACAAACAAATCATATGGCACAGGATAATAAATGTAAAGTTCACCAGCCATAATCGGTCTTTGGCGGAAGAATACGCTACCGTATTTTCGCATAAAAACTTGCATCAAAACCTGTTCGCAAAGTTTGTTCTTGTATTCATCGCTTTTTTCTAAATGAGAACGTTCTTCTTTTGAAAGAAAGATTGTGTTTGACTTATGAACACCTATAATTTGTTTACAAATATCAAATTCCATCCGGTCGTCGCCGCCTGTCATAGAGTTTTCAGGCGTAAATTTCATTTCAAATAATTCAAACATAAGTGGCGTTATGGCATTTGCCACTCTATACTTCATTTCAATAAGGAAACTCCCCCGAATCTCGTCCTTGAATATATTCCTTAATGCCTTATCATTTTCATGGCATATTTTATTGCAAAATTCTTTCATATCAGGAGGCAAGTGAAAATTTTCTATTACGGATTGTGGGATTATTTTCAATGTATTGCTCTCGGGTAAGTTGTTTTCTTTCCCTTTATAATTCATCTTTTCATCATCTCCCTCAATAATAATTTATTGCTCATAACTCCAATATTCATCCGAATAGTATCACAGCTTCTTCATCACCATCGTTGCCACGCCCTGAATGACAAGCTTTGCGCGGTCGGCTCCAACAATGTGAATGGGTTCATAGTCTTCGTTCTCAGGCATCAGAATGATCTCATCCTGCTCGGGATAGTAGCGTTTGAGCGTAGTTTTCTCACTTTCATAGAGGCAGGCGATAATATCACCCCGGTTGGCAACGGGCGTTACACGGATCAAAACTTTATCTCCGTCGTCGATTCCTGCGTTAATCATTGACTGACCGGAGGCTTCAAGAAGGTGGAACACTCCTTCTCCTGTCAGTTCTTTCGGAAAGCAGATGCGCTCCAACTGATAGTCCACCGCTTCCACCAGCGGGCCGCACGGGATCACACCGCCGACCGATACGCGTGTCATCGAAAGCAACTCTTGAATGTTGTCGGTAATAATGCCGCGGTGTCCGTCGTAGTCGATTTCTCCACGGTCGCGCAGTTCCGCGAGGTATCTCTGCACTGTCGGATAGGACATTCCGACCGCGCT
>JAGHTD010000192.1 GCA_018065475.1 Candidatus Colimorpha enterica | reverse complement strand
CCTCCAGGAGGGGGTGAGGCGGCGATTGAATGACAGCCCGGTGGGCTGTCAGATCCGCCGAACCGACCGAGCAGGGCTTTGCCCGTGGCGAGACCTCCGCGGAGCGGTGGAGGAGCCCAGCGATCGCTTTATTTGACGGAAAACTTCACCGAGGGAAGCAATACTAATAATTTGGTATCGTTTCTATTCATTCCGAGACTAACTTCATTATACCGCGAGCTCCTTTCGTCGCCTACGGCGACACCTTCCTCCCGGAGGAAGGTGGACAGTCGGTGCTCGCTTCAAAGTTAGTGCTTCACCGTTAGAGGCGGGAGGAGCAAGCCCCTCCCCTACCGGCTGTCGTTTTCCGAAAACCGAAAGCTCAATCTCACCTATTCGCGTTATTGATCACGTAAAGGATCGCCTTTTCGAGGTAATCGTTCATTTCAAAGCCGAGGGTTTCGGCGGGGAGGGTGAAGGACAGTTTTTTGACCTTTCTGCCCGTTATCGCCTCGTACCAGACGTAGCCGGCGATGAGGCAGCCGAAGTCCGAGAGGTGCGCGCGGTCGGAGCAATAGACGTTTTCCTCGCCGAAGAGGCGGCAGGCACGTTTGATCGCCTTGTTGGACGGGATATTTCCGTCAAAGAGCCCCGTTCCGCCGATAAGCTCGCTCGCCTCGCAGTTCTTCCCGTAGAACTCCTTTTCGCCGCCGTATTTATCCACCCATTCGCAGAACCCTTGGGTCGAGCCGGGCAGATAATGCCATACGGAGTGCCAGAGCAGGCGCTTTGCGCCGTTTTCCCTCTGCCATTTTGCGATCTCCTCCGCGTAGGGGAGGTAGGTTTCGTACATTCCGGAGCGTCCGCCCTGCTGTTGAAGGGTCATCACGTTCCACTTTTTGTCCTTTATGCCCGTTTCGAGGTCGGTGTCGGGGATCTTCTCCCACTCGCCCTCGTTGCGGAAATAGGTGTAGTCCTTTGCGCCGGATTTCAGGTTATTGTAATGTCTTTCGAGACTGCATCCGCCGATATACATATCTCCGAGGGTGACGTTAGTCCACCCCTCTGCGACGAAAATATCGCGGAGGTATCTCATTCCGTTGACAGAGAAGGAGTTGCCGACGGCGAAGATATTGAGCTCGTCGTCCTTGTTATAGAACGGGATCGCCTCGAGGCGGTTGCGGGGGGTGTAGATGAGGTTGGTGTATCTTCCCTGCTTCTTCGCGCCGTCGTGGGAGATCAGCCAGTTCCCGTCGGAGAGCGACTGAAGGCCGGTGGAGCCGTATTCGTGCTGTGAAAAGCCCTTGACGGTCAGGGTGAGGATGTCCTCGCCGGTGGCGACGTGCTTTTCCCATTTGGGAGCGACAGAGCCGTCAACCACGAACATCGGGGGATTGAGGTACTGCTTCTTGTGGCCGTAATAGACCGCGAGGTACCAGTCGCCCGTCGTCTTGTCGGCTTCGAGGTTCTGGACGCCCCACTCGGTGTTTCCGGTGAAGACGAAGAGCTTTCTCTCGGCTTTTTCGGGTCCGCAGGTGTGCATATCGTCGATACTTACCGGCTTGCCGTATCTGTCCCACCAGTCGGCGGCGTCGTAGGAGACGATGACCTGGTAATCGTTGTCGGTGCGGTCAAGCTCGCTGTAAATGCCGTAGCAGATATTGAGGCGGTAGTCCTTCGTGCCGGGAACGAAGCCCCAGTCGGTCCCGTCGATACCCGAACAGCCGTAACGGTGCTTGCCCTGCGCGGTCTCCGCCGCGTAGTCCTCGGTGGGATCGGAGAGGTAAACCGCCCTCATTATCCCGCTTTCCTTCGCGTCCATGTCGGCGCGGTCGATCTTATCGACGTCGAAAATGACTGCGTAGAACTTGTCCTGATACTCTTTTCCGCTCTCGCCGATGCCCTTCATGATGTGTTTGCCGATCGAGTCGTTCTTGTATTCGAGCGAGCCGTAAACCTTTCCGTCACGGTCGTTGAAGTCAATGCAGCCGAGATGACCCGCAAGGCCCGTCACCGAACCGATGAAGTTGCCTTCGAGGTCGGTCTTGACGAGCGACGTCGTGAAGGAGTAGTAAATGTAACCGTTTTTTTCGTCAACGGCTATCCCCTGGCAATGAAACTTGCCGTGGTAGCCGGAAAATATTTTTTTGTTCATGCTTTTCGCCTCTTTATAAAGAGGAATAGAAATATTTTTGTTTGCTTTGCGGGGGAGACGGAATGTCTCTCGCAAAATGGCATTTTCGCCGTAGGGGAGGGCAGATACGCGCTACGCGCTTCACGCTTCGCTGACGCTCGCCTTGGTCCTCCCGCTTCGTCGGGTTTGTCGATTGAAACGGCTGTGCCGTAGGGGACGGCCCCCGGACGTCCCGCTTTTTTGCGAGGCACAAACTATAAGGAGCGCACCGACTGTCCAGCTCCCTCCGGGAGGGAGCTGTCAACGCAGTTGACTGAAGGAGCCCGCGGCACTAACGATTTAGAATCGTAATATATAGAAACGATACAAAATTGTCAGTTATTCATTCATCGGTGAAGGTTTACAAACAATAAAGCGATCGCCGGGCTCCTTCCACCACTTCGTGGTCTCCCTCCCGAGGGAGGTGGACAAACGGTGAAGCTTTTCTTTCTATATAAAGCAAATCCTAACCGTTCGATCGTAGGACGGGAGCAGCAAGCCGCTCCCCTACGATGCAGCCGGATAATATGTGCAGATTTCATTGAACGGGATGTCGGTGGAGCGACAGCGTAGCATGCGCCTATCCCCTACGAAAGATACAACATTCCGACACGGGGTAAATCACGCGCGTCAGTGCACATCACGTTCCGCTTGCGGGACACATCACGCGCTTGCGCTTTTCACTTAATTATGCTCTCGTCCCACATTTCGGGTGCTTCGTAGCCGAGGAGGGTTGCGACGGTGGCGGCGACGTTGGAAAGTCCGAAGTTGCCGTCCTTGACCTCGACGTCCTCGCCGTAGAAGATACAGGGAACTCTGTTGAGGGTATGGGAGGTCTTGACCTTGAAGGAGCCGTTCTTGCCCGCCTTGGGAAGTCCCGTTTTCTTGTCGCACTCGAACATCTCGTCCGCGTTGCCGTGGTCGGCGGTGATGACAGCGACAGCCCCGACCTCGTCGATGACCTTCAGCAGTCTGCCGAGCTGGAGATCGAGCGCCTCCATGGAGCAGATCGTCGCATAGAGCGAGCCGGTGTGTCCGACCATATCGCCGATGGGGAAATTGCAGCGGACGTACTGATATTTTCCACTCTTTATCGCCTCGATGAGGGTGTCGGTGATCTCCGCGCACTTCATCCACGGTCTCTGCTCGAACGGAACGACGTCGGAGGGTATCTCAACGTAGGTTTCAAGCTCCTCGGAGAACTTGCCGGAGCGGTTTCCGTTCCAGAAGTAGGTGACGTGACCGTATTTCTGCGTCTCGGAGATAGCGTATTCGCTGACGCCCGTCGCCGTGAGGTACTCGGAAAGCGTGTTTGTGATCTCCGGGGGGTTGACAAGGTAGTTGTGAGGGATGTGGAGGTCGCCGTCGTATTCGAGCATTCCCGCATAGACGACCTTCGGGTATCTTACGCGGTCGAACTTCGTGAAGTTCTCCTCGTCGAACGCCTTTGAGATCTCGATCGAACGGTCGCCGCGGAAGTTGTAGAAGATGACGGAGTCGCCGTCCTCGACCGTTCCGACGGGCTTGCCGTCCTCTGCGATAACGAAAGCGGGGAGATCCTGGTCTATGCAGCCGAGCTCTGCGCGGTAGGTCGTGATAGCTTCCTCTGCGCTTGCGAACTGTCTGCCTTCGCCGAGAACGTGGGTGTGCCAGCCGTCCTCGACCATCTTCCAGTTCGCCTCGTATCTGTCCATGGTTATCTGCATTCTGCCGCCGCCCGAAGCGATCTTGATGTCAAAATCGTCTGCGCGGAGGGAGGAGATGAAGTCCTCGAAGGGGCGGACGTAATCGAGAGCCGATGTCTCGCCGACGTCTCTGCCGTCAAGAAGGATGTGGAGGCGGACCTTCGTTACGCCCTCTGCCTTCGCCTCTTTTACGAGCGCTTTGAGGTGGTCGATGTGGGAGTGGACGTTTCCGTCGGAGAATAAGCCGAGGAAATGGAGGGTCGAGGCGTTCGATTTTACGTTGGAAATGAGCTTTTTCCAGCTGTCGGAAGCGAAGATCTTGCCCGTCTCTATCGACTGCGAAACAAGCTTTGCACCCTGCGCGAAGACCTGGCCCGAACCGAGAGCGTTGTGCCCGACCTCGGAGTTGCCCATGTCGTCGTCGGAGGGAAGACCGACCGCCGTTCCGTGAGCGCGGAGGGATGTCATCTTGCATTCCTTCATCAGTCTGTCGAGGTTCGGCGTCTTTGCGAGCGCAACTGCGTTGCCTTCGCTCTCCGCCGGAGCAATGCCGACACCGTCCATGACGATCGTTATTACCGGACGCTTAACGTCCTTCACCTTTTTTAATGCTTTTACCATTTTTTGTCTCCTTGTCTGGTAATTGATGATTATTTATATGATGTTCCTTTTTGAAAAAAGGAACCGAAAAACTTTTGAACGCCTTTGCATTCTGTCCGGCTCCCTCTGGGAGGGGGCTCCGCGTAGCGGTGGAGGAGCCCGCGGTATGATGACGTTAGAATTGGAATAAATAGAAACGATATGTAATTGTTAGTTACTCTTTTATCGGTGAAGATTTGCTTCAAGCAGAGTGCTCGCCGGGCTCTTTCCGTCACGGCAAGCCGTGCAACCTTCCTCCAGGAGGAAGGTCTTCCGTGCGTCAGCACCTAAAAGTTAGTGCCTCACCGTGAAACAAGCCTCCAATACGGCAAAACCCTTATTTCCCCTCTTCTCGAAAGTTTTCTGCTTCTCTTTTTCAAAAGAGAAGCGTCGCCTTCGTCTCCCCTTTCGCTCCGTTGCTCTTTTACAGTTCTTCGATCACATCCGTCGGGAGCATAGCGATGACGCCCTTGACGTCGGACGCCTCGATCCCGGCGTCGGAATGGAGGAGCACGCCGAGGAGTGCCGCCTCGATCGGATCGTACCTCTGCGCGAGGAGCGAGCCGATGATACCCGAAAGCACGTCGCCCGACCCCGCCTTTGCGAGTCCGGCGTTGGGAATATCTATTTCCCAGGTGTCCTCACCGTTGGTGACGACGGTCTTTGACGATTTGAGAACGGTGATGACTCCGTATGCACGGGAGAGCGCGACGGCGTATTCGACGCGGTTTTCCTCGATATCCTCCGGCATTTTGCCCGCAAGACGTGCCATTTCGCCGATATGCGGTGTCAAGATCGTCGGTGCGGCGCGTTTGAGCAGGTTCTTTTTGCTCCTTATCGAGTTGAGCCCGTCGGCGTCGAGCACTACGGGGAGGCCGGTGCCGAGAAGTGCGGCAGCGAGGTTCCCGGTATCGTCGCAGTCGGTAAGACCGCAGCCGATGAGCAGGGCGGTCGCCTTTTCTATCGAGCCGACGAGGTCGGAGCCGGCGGTTGTGACGTGTCCGTCCCTCTCCTCAAGCGGGTGGAATACCGCGCAGGGGATCATCGGGCAGACGGAGGAGATGACCTTCTCCGTCGAGCAGAGGCGGACGATACCGCAGCCGGTGCGCTGTGCAGCAAGCACGTTGAGGGCGGCGCATCCGCGGTAATATTCGCTCCCCGCATAGACCGAAAGCAGGCCGTAATCGCCCTTATGGCTGTCGTTTGAACGCTCTTTCAGCAGGGCGACGATGTTTTTTTCAAGATTTTTTTCGTTTATTACAGTGACGTTATCTTCCATTTCATTCAAGCTCCATTATGATTTTTTTGAATCGCTTTCCGCGTTCCTCGAAGTTTCTGAAGGCGTCAAAGCTCGTGCAGGCGGGGGAGAGAACGACCGTGTCGCCCTCTTTTGCTATCAGAGCGGCAAACTCGACCGCCGTCCTGAAGCCGGGGATCTTTGCGCAGGGGGGCATTTTTCTGCCCTCTGCCCTTGCCTTTTCGACCGCGTCGCCGATAAGATCCATCGCCTCGCCCGAAACGACGACCGCCTTCGCCTTTTTTTCAAGAGCGTCGAGAAGCGGATCGAGCGGGAGGTGCTTGTCCCTGCCGCAGCAGATCACGATCACCTTTTTGCTGAAGGATCTCAGGCACGCCGCCGTGCGGGTCGGAGTGCTGTCGATCGAGCTGTTGTAGTATTCCACGCCCTTATGGGTGCGGACGTACTCGATCCTGTGTTCCACGCCTTTGAACTCACGGGCGATCTTCGCAATTTTGTCCGCGCTCACCATGTCGCCGAGAGCGGCGATGACGCCCTCGTAGTTCTCGACGTTGTGCCTGCCGCGGATGAAAATGTCGCTGACGGGCATGATCTCCTTCCCCTCGCGGTATATGATCCCTTTGCGGGCGCAGGTGCCTTTTCCGGCGAAGAACAGCGTTTCGACGCCTTCGGGAACGTCCCCGACTATCTCCCTCGATACCTTGTCGCGGGAGTTGAGGACTATCCTCTGCCCCGGCTTCATGTTGAGGAAGACGTCTTCCTTCGCGCGGGTGTATTCATCCATCCCCGTGTGCCAGTTGAGGTGGTTGGGGGTGATGTTGGTGATTATCGCAATATCAGGCGCCTTCTTCATCGTCATGAGCTGGAAGGAGGAGAGTTCGACGACCGCAAAGTCGTTTTCGGTCATTTCCTTCACCCTCGGGAGGAGGGGCTGGCCGATGTTTCCGCCGACGTAAACGTGATTTTCGCCGTATTCGGCGGCAAGAAAGAGCGAGGCGAGCGTCGTCGAGGTCGCTTTGCCGTCGGCGCCGGTTATCGCCACGATCTTCGCCGGGCAGTGATCGAAGAAAAGCTCCATT
>JAGHTD010000296.1 GCA_018065475.1 Candidatus Colimorpha enterica | reverse complement strand
TCTTCATGCTCTCGGCCTGCTTTGCGTTGATCTCGACCGTAATCTCGATCCTTATCGGGTATCCCCTCGCCTTTGCTATCACGAGACTGTCCCCCAAGAAGCAGAAGCTCCTTATCGTGCTTCTTATGCTTCCCATGTGGATTTCGCTCCTTATAAGGACTTATTCGCTTATGGCGATCCTCGACAACGGCGGTCTCCTCAACACGATCCTCACAAAGATCGGTATGGCAAGGGTCAAGATCGTCGGCACGTCCGGCGCGGTCATACTCGGTATGGTTTACGACTACCTGCCCTATATGGTGCTCCCGATATATAACTGTATGTCGAAGCTCGACGCCAGATACATCGAAGCGTCGGCAGACCTCGGCTGCAACGCTTTCCAGACCCTCCGCAAGGTAATCCTTCCGCTCACCGTTCCCGGTATCGTCTCAGGTATCACGATGGTCTTCGTCCCGTCGATCAGCACCTTCTACATCTCACAGAAGCTCGGCGGCGGCTCATTCGACCTCATCGGAGATACGATCGAAAGACAGTTCCAGAACAAGAGCACCTACGGCATAGGCGCCGCAATTTCGCTCATCATGATGATCCTCATACTTGTTTCCGTGGCTATCATGAACAAGTTCTCTGACGACGACGGGGAGATAATAGTATGAAAGTATTGTCAAAGATCTATCTGTGGCTGGTTTTCGTTCTTCTCTACCTGCCAATCGTCGTGCTGGTCGTGTTCTCCTTCAACCGCGCCGGCTCCCTCAACCATTTTTCCGGTTTTTCGCTTTACTGGTACCGCGAGCTGTTCCGTGACCGCGAGGCGCTGATGGCTCTGAAGAACTCGCTTCTTCTCGCCGTCACATCCTCCGCTCTCGCAACCGACATCGGCACCTTTGCCTCCCTCGGTATCGACAGGATGCGCTCCAAGTACCTGAAATCGGCGGTGACGTCGGTGACAAACATCCCGATGATGAACCCCGATATCGTGACCGGTGTCTCGATGATGCTTCTCTTCGTCGCCGCTTCTTCGATGCCATTTCTTAAGATCAAGTTCGGCTGGACGACGATGCTCATCACCCACACTACGTTCAGTCTTCCTTACGTGATTCTGTCGATCCTGCCGAGATTCAAGCAGATGGACAAAAAGCTCATAGAAGCCGCCCTCGACCTCGGATGCACTCCGACCAGGACCTTCTTCAAGATCGAGCTTCCGTTCATCCTCCCCGGCGTCGTTTCGGGACTTATGCTCGGATTCACGCTTTCGCTTGACGATTTCGTCACCTCGCACTTCGTTTCATCGCCGGATTTTCAGACCCTTCCGCTTTACGTCTATAACCAGACGGTCCACGAGGTCAAGTACTCGATGTACGCCCTCTGCGCCCTTATGGTCATCGTTATCCTCGCGCTGCTTCTTGCAGTAAACTTTACCGGCAACGGAAAAACATCCAAAAAGGAGTCAAAATAAATGAAAAAATTACTGATTTTCGCACTTATCCTGATTTCCGCTCTTCTCCTCTGCTCCTGCGCTTCAAGCGAAAGCGGCGACGAAGATGACGTAAGGACGCTTTACGTTTACAACTGGGGTGAATACATCTCCGACGGAAGCGAAGACACCGTAAACGTCAACAAAGAGTTCGAAAAATACTACCTTGAAAAATACGGCAAAAAGGTAAAGGTCAACTACTCCACCTACGCGAGCAACGAGGACCTTTATGCAAAGCTTTCGAGCGGTGCCGTAAGCTACGACGTAGTCATCCCCTCCGACTATATGGTCGCCCGCCTCATAGCCGAGAAGCTCATCCAACCGATCAATCCCGCCGAGAACATCCCGCTCTACGGTGAGATAGACGATCAGTTCAAGAGCCTCTACTACGATCCCGACAACGCATATTCGGTTCCCTACACCTTCGGTACCGTCGGCGTGATCTACAATACGTCAATGGTCGAGGAAAACGATCCCGACATCGGCTCGTGGAATCTTATGTGGTCCGAAAAGTACAAGGGCAACATCCTTCAGTTCAACAACCCCCGCGACGCATTCGCAACGGCGCTTGAAAAGCTCGGCTACAGTCTCAACACCGAAAAGGAAGAGGAATGGAAGGCAGCATTCGAGTCCCTCAAAGAGCAGAAGAACGTCGTACAGGGCTACGTCATGGACGAAGTCTTCAACAAGATGAAGGGCGGCTCCGCCGCCGTCGGCGCTTACTACACCGGCGACTTCCTCACGATGTACGCAGACAACGAGGACCTCGCGTTCTTCTATCCCGAAGAAGGCAACAACGTTTACGTTGACGCAATGTGCATCCCCACAAACGCACAGAGCCGCGATCTCGCCCTTGAATGGATCAACTTCGTCCTCACCGAGGACATCGCGGTCGCAAACGCAGAATACATCTGCTACGCTTCCCCCGTCAAGTCCGTCCGTTCCAACCCCGATTACGTCGAGTATATGACCGAGGAGATCCACCCCGACGCCATCGAGCTTCTCTACAGCTTCAACGCAGAGAAAATGGAATACTTCTTCGACCTTCCCGACGATACGAGAAACCTTATGAACTCGCTTTGGGAAGACCTGAAGATCGAGAGTACGATCGGCTCCGAGATATACGTTATCTGCGGAATAATCGTCGCCGTTCTTGTCGTAGCTATCGTCACAAGCTCCTGCATCAAGAAATACCGCAACAAGAAGAAATACGAAACCTGATAACAAGCGAAACCGCCGAGGATGACCTCGGCGGTTTTCTTCTTTTCAATTACAATTACAAGCTCATTTCAGCTTGTCGTATTCTATGAACACCTCGGTCATTCCGTAAACGGAAGGGGAGATGAAGCCGGAATCAAGGTAAAGCACTATTCCCTCTTCGGTGATATAGTACCCGTTTTTCAGTCTCGACAGGGAGATGATCTCGTATGCGTCGTCGTAGTATTTGTCTCTCTCGGAGGATATGAGAAGCGAAAAGACGTTCTTAACATACTCGTCGGTGAAGTCGGGATCCCATCCGAGGAACTCGCAGAGCGGCATTTCCCCGCCCGTTTCGGCGTTGTAGTTGAAGGACACCGTCCTTTCGCCGTCCACGGCACCGTCGCTGATATCCGTCACGGTGAATCGCACCGAGATGCAGCGCCCTTTCTGAAACACCGTGGGGACGCAGTTCCTCTGCACCGCCTCGAAATAGTCCGAATAATCTCTCTTTTCCATCGCCACGACGATATCCGAGGATGTGATCTCGATCAGCTTTGTTCCCTTTTCGAGGATGTCTTCGTTGATCTTCCCGTCGGCGAGCGAGCCGGTGAACACGGGATATTGGAGATAGTTGAGGATGAGCTGAACGCCGTCACGGCTGTGCTCTTTCGTCAGCGTTTCGTATTCCACCGAGAGGTTTTCGGCATCGTACTCGGTGGGGAGCAGAGCGGTATTCTCGGGGACGGTCATGCTTTCGACCGGGATTATCTCCTTCGTTATCTCATCCGTGACCTTTTCGTCGCCGCCGTGTCTGACCGTTGATGATATGATGAGCACCGCGGCAAGGCAGGCAAGAAGGACAGAGGAGATTATAAAAGCTTTTTTCATTTACGGTCGTCGAAGGCAAGGAGCGCCGCGCCTATTGCCGTAGCGAAGTTTGAATACTTCGGGGCAAAATAGTTTTTTCCGAAAAGGCGGGTGAATCTGTCGAAGAAATCCTTTGCCTGATAGATCACCGTGAGGTTGCCCGTCATGATGATGTTGTCGGTACCCTTATCCCTTGCCGCAAACAGCGAGAGCATAGCGACCGTCTCAAAGACCATATTGAGAAGGCCGTAGGCAAGGTCGTTCTTCGACGCAAGGTCGCTTGTTTTGCCGAAGTTTGCCGCCGTCAGATCGTCCGTCATCCCCTTGATGGATTTTGCGGTCATATCGCTGACGCAGAGATCGACCTTTGAAAGATCGCCCGTCTTCGCGAGATCGACGATATCCTGAACGTGGCTGACGCCGATAAGATTTTTCGAAAGCCCGGTGAGCGTACCTCCGCCGACTCCCGTACCGCCGACGTATTCGACCGGACGTCCGCGCTCTGCGATGACCATGGCGGTACCGGTACCCATACTTACGACGATGCCCTTGTCAAGTCCCGAGAGGTAAAGCCCTCCGGTTCCTATCGAATCGAACTCCCCGACGTGACAGCAGTCAAGGCCGTAGATCGGCTTGTTGAGATAAGACGAGCCGACACCCGTGACCATAATCTTTTCAATATCGCCGAGGTCGATGCTATTCACGTCTGTGAACTTACCGAAAGCGCCGTAAACCGACGTGATAGGGTCGTTTGCCTTCACGAACATCGGTTCAATAATATTTTTGTTTTTGTCAAATCCGACGATCTTCGTGGTGCTTCCGCCCACGTCGATTCCGATAATAACACTCATTTCATTTTCCTCGTTTCTTTGATATGATTATACCATCAATAGCGCAATAATTCAATAGTCTGACATTATTTTTGTAATTCTGTTGACAAAAAAGAGGCAAAGTGTTATAATCAAAACCGTTAAATGATGCAATGATTATTATATAAGCCATTGAAAGGACAGATAATGACAAACGAACTTCAGCAATACTGCACAGCGATCGAAGAATACGCAAAAAGCAGTTTCAGACACTGTTTCCGCGAGGCAAAAGGAAAAATACGCCATCCTTTCATAGTACCCGGAAGCACCTATCAGTATGAACTGTGGGACTGGGACAGCTGGCTGACCGACTACGCTCTTTCCGAGATCGCCGACGGGCAGGATATAACCGAATATGAATACGGATGCGTCCTCAACTTCCTCGAGCACCAGGACGAAGAAGGCCGTATCCCGATCAATATCACACCCGACAAATCAATTTTTGACCTCGTCCCCGGCAAGAAAGACAACATTCACAAGCCGTGTCTCGCTCAGCACGCTCTTTTCCTTTCGGAGCGCACGGGAACGGCGGAATGGCTGCGCGATACCTTCCCGTCTGTCGAAAAGTTTATCGGTTGGTATGAGAATAACAGCCGCCACGAATCGGGGCTTTTCTTCTGGACCAACGATTTCGCAATAGGAGTTGACAACGATCCCTGCACGTTCTACCGCCCGGACGGTTCCTGCGGTTCGATCCTTCTCAACTGTCTGATGTATAAAGAAATGCTTGCCGTATCAAAGCTCGCCGAGATGCTCGGATACGTTGAAAAGGCCTCTCTTTGGGCTGAAAAAGCGGAAAATCTTAAAGCGGTCATCCGCGACAAATGCTGGGACGAGCGCGACGGCTTCTATTATTCCGTCGATCTCAACCTTACGCCCGTCGATCCGGACAGATGGCTCCATTCCGGCGCTCCCCGCCATTGGAACACGCTCCTTATGCGCGTTGACGTCTGGTCGGGTTTTCTTGCGCTTTGGACGGGGATCGCTACCGACGAGGAAGCCGAAAGAATCGTCGAACATCTGACCGACACGCGCACCTTCTGGGCAAATTACGGTGTCCGTTCCCTTTCAAGACTTGAAAAAATGTACCTGGTGCGCAAATCGGGGAATCCTTCGTGCTGGCTCGGCCCGATATGGGGAAACGTAAATTATCTCGTTTTTGAGGGACTGCTCAGATACGGATACCGTGACCTCGCGAAAGAGCTTGCCGAAAAGAGTGTCGTCATGTTCGGCAGAGACATCATAAAATGCGGTGAAATGCACGAATATTACGATCCCGACACCGGAGAAGGCGTGCATAATCAGGGCTTCCAGTCGTGGAATCTCCTGGCTTTCAATTTTGCAAAATGGCTTGAGACTAACTGACCTCGGCTCTGCCGTATCGGTGCTTATATCAGCAAATAATACAATCACTGTGCAAATAGCTATTGCAAATGCAAAACAAATGTGATATAATATACGGGTACGGTCGTTTCGGGTATCGGAACGGCAGTCCGATAAATGTTCCCGTAGCTCAGCAGGATAGAGCGTTCGCCTCCTAAGCAAAAGGCCAGCGGTTCGAATCCGCTCGGGAACGCCACGAAAAAAGCAAGTCGAGAGACTTGCTTTTTTCAACGAAATTTGCCCTGCGGGCTAGTTAAATAGCTGTGCTGTGAAATATTTGCTCCGCAAATGTGAAATGTTCGCTGACGCGAACGCGGCAAAT